>JBIIVA010000093.1:0-9274 GCA_044339705.1 Crocinitomicaceae bacterium | reverse complement strand
GTTTCTGTAATTGAAGCATTAGGAGCGGGCTGTGAAGTGATCATGTCTTTGCCTTTTGATTTGACTTATTTAGCAAGAAACATCAATGAAGCGATTGAAGGAATGAAGAAATTGATTGAAAAAATCGAGCAGCGAGGCATGAAGCCAAATGAAGAAATGATGGAAACTGTTAAAATGCGTTACAATCCGGAAATTTTAGCCAGCAATTACATTCGAAAAATCAAGGAAATTGTCAACAAATAAACGCATAGCACTCATTACAACTTGGTTTCCGCCTCAAAAAAGTGTGGCTACTAATCGCATGTTGGCTTTTGCCGAATTCTTGAGTGAGTATTTTGAAGTGGAAGTGTTTTGCTTGGATCAAAAGGAGAGATCAATTACTTGGAAGGATTCGATTAAAGTTCATTACAATTCATCAAATAAACTTTTTGAACGTTTGAAAGACAAACAGTCTGACAGAGCCATTGTCCATAAACTAAAGGTGGGAACGCGAATCATATTATCCAAAATCATCCGAAATCCGCTTTCGAAATGGCAAAAATCGACTTTCAACAAGTTGGAGAATATCCATAATATCAATCCTTTTGATTGCATTATAAGTTCTTTTAGTCCACAAGAGGCACATTTGGTATCCATCGAATTTAAAAAGAAGTTTCCAACCGTTACTTGGATTGCCGATATGCGTGATGAAATGTCAGCTAATCCCTATATCGATTCCACGACCAGACAAACACTTGAAAAAGTTGAAAAACAAGTTAACGACCATGCAGATGCGGTAACGAGTGTTAGTGAACCTATCTTAAATGATTTCAAACAATTATTGCCAAAAGTTCAATTTTTCGAGGAAATCCGAAATGGATTCAATCATAATTTCACAAGAAATTTAAATCATGAAGTGAAAAACTCAGTCTTTACCTTGGGCTATTTAGGGACCTTTTATGGAAAACGCAAGCCAAACATATTGATGCAAGCGCTGAGTGAATTAAAGCAAGAAAATTCTGATTTCGATTTCATCTTTGAAATTGTTGGAGCTCATCGCAATTTCCATATCCCACATGAGCTTCAAAAAAACATACATATATCTCCAAACCTGCCTTACTTAGAAGCAATTGAGAAAATGGCAACATTCGATTGTAATGTTCAACTTCATCCGAAAAGTGAACAAAAAGGCATTTTCACTGGAAAACTATTCGATTATATTTCTGTTCAAAAACCAGTATTGGCATTCGTTGATAAGACCGATGTTGCAGCTAAACTCATCGAAAAATTTGATTGTGGCTATGTCGCTGAATTTGACCAGTTGGAAGAAAACAAAAAAATCATTTTGAACGCTTTTGAGGATTGGAAACAAAACAAAATTAAATTTGCTTCTGACGAACAAGTAGCTTCATTGCATCGTAAAGAACAAGTAAAGAAATTGACTGAACTCATTCATAAGCTCACGAAATGAAAATTTTGCAAGTCGGACCCAAGTCGGTACATGTTTCTTCCTTTATTTTCGCTTTGAAAGAAAGAGAAAAGAACCTTTACTTGCTTTCTGAAGAAGCTTGTGACTTTGAGGGTGTAATTGAGGAATTTGTAATCTCATTTCGGCAACTTCAACCTTGGAAAGTCATTAAAAATTATTTCAAAGTCAAAAGACTCATTCAAACGTTAAAGCCTGATGTCATTCATATTCACCAAATAAATCGATTGGCTTTTGTTGTCGCGAAAATTGCGAAGTCTCAAAATATTCGTGTCGTTTCAACGGCTTGGGGAAGCGATGTTTTACTAATGCCAAAGAAAAATTTTCTGTATAAATTTATCGTTCGGTCAACGTTGAAAAATTCCGATATCGTAACTGCCGATTCCAAAAATATGATTTCAGCAATGAAGTCATTAGTCAATGAGGAGAAATACGTACTCTTACAATATGGAATCGACCCAATAAAATCTGAAGAAAAGGAAAATATTATTTATTCCAATCGACTGCACGAACCACTTTATCGGATTGATCAAATCATTACCTATTTTGCTGAATTTTCCAAGACGAATTCCGATTGGAGATTAGTTGTAGCAGGAACGGGAAGTGAAACAAGAAAACTTAAAAAACGTGCGAAAGAACTTGAAATCGAATCCAAGATTGATTTTGTAGGTTGGCAGCAAAAAGAAGAGAATAGACGATGGTACGCAAAATCGATGATTTACATTTCCATTCCTACAAGCGATGGAACTTCCGTTAGTTTATTGGAGTCTATATCGGCTGGATGCATACCGATTGTTTCTGACTTGCCTGTTTCTCAGGAATGGATTCGTCAAAATGAAAATGGGGTAATTGAAATGAAAGCTGAAAATCCGATTATTGAGGCATTAAAAATTGATCGAGAGATTTGTGTTTCAATAAATTCCCAGCTAATCAACGAAAGGGCTACTCGCAAAGCAAGTGTTGATCAATTTTTAAAAGCATACCTAGGATAAAAGTTAAATGCAATTCGTTTCTTAATGACGATTTTACCTGAATTTCATTTTACATTTTTATCTTTATGCCCTAAGAAAAGTGATTTTGGAAAGAAGAAGATTTCTTAAAAATTTAACGTTAACATCAGGCGCACTTGCACTTAGTAAATTTTCATTTGGACAAAATCAACCCTCAAAGAGTAGTTCCAAATTGGTTATCTTACATACCAACGATACGCATTCCCACATCGAGCCCTTACCAGCGAATCACTCAAAATTTCCGGGAATGGGTGGTGTAGCTAAAAGACATAGTCTAATTCAAAAAATCAGAAATGAAGAAGAACACGTTCTACTATTAGATTGTGGAGATATTTTTCAAGGAACACCATACTTCAATACCTTTCATGGCGAATTGGAAATGAGGTTGATGTCAACCATGGGATACGACGCGGCAACGATGGGAAATCATGATTTTGATATTGGTTTGGATGGATTTTTAAATGCTAAACGATTCGCCAATTTCCCATTTCTTTGCGCCAACTATGATTTTTCGGAAACAATTCTAAAAGATCAAACGCAACCTTATAAAATTTTCAAAAAAGGGGGACTAAAAATTGGTGTTTTTGGAATTGGTGTTGAGCTTCAAGGACTTGTTCCTGATGAAAAATTTGGAAAAACCAAATACCTCGACCCAATTGATACAGCGAATAGAATTTCGATGGAACTGAATTTAAAAGGTTGCGATTTAGTTATATGTTTATCGCATTTAGGTTACGAATACCCGAATTCGACGAAAGTTTCTGATCGTGTTTTAGCTTCCAAAACCAAATTTATTAACTTAATTCTTGGCGGACATTCACACACTTTTTTGGATGAACCAACCATTGAAAAAAACAGCGTTGGGAATCCTGTGGTCATCAACCAAGTTGGTTGGGCTGGCATAAATTTGGGTCGCATCGATATTGATTTTGAGCGAGGTCTTTTTATACCTAACTTAGTTGAAGTCAAATAGCACAGTTGAATCGAGTTTATCTCTTTTTGTTTTTATTTTTACTTCTTTTTTCTTGTTCGAAAGAAGTCAAAATTGATATTCCGGGTTATGAGCAGCAACTTGTTGTCGATGGAAATATCGAAGCAGGGGGGCATCCAATCGTTATATTGTCACAATCTGCCAATATTTATTCGGAATCATACATTACTTCCTATGTAAATTCATTTGTTTCGGATGCAGATGTCAAAGTTGTTGTAGACAATGATACCTTTCAACTTGATTACATTTTATCAACTGATCTTCCTATTTCATCGCAGAAAAAATTGGCAGAGATGCTTCGAATAGAATTAGTTGAATTACTTCAGTTACCGATTAGGGTTTATTCTTCCACTCAATTAGTCGCCCAAGCTGAAAAAACCTATGAACTAATTATCGATCATCAAGGTAAAAAGTACAACGCAAAAACGTATTTACCGGCGCCTACTCCTTTATTATCAGTTTACTGGAAGTTGGAACCTGAAACCGGTGAGTATGGTTATTCATGGGCGAAACTACAAGATCCACCAGGTCAATTTGACGCCTACAAATGGGAAGTGAGACGCATCAATAAAAGAAATGGGGAAGATTTGGATCAAACGTTTCGTCGAGGTTTTGGAGCATACCGTGAAGATAGGTATTTCGATGGTTTGACCTTTGATTTTTATTATCAAAATCCACTCAAAAGAAAAGATAGCACGCATTTAGAAGTTTATAAACGGTATTATAGATTGGGAGATTCCGTTCTTATAAAGTTTTCCAAAATGGACAAAAAAACGTATGACTTTTTCGATAAAAAATCAGCTCAAATGGAATCTAGCGATAACCCATATTCTACGCCAATTAATATTCCAACCAACTTAACAGGAGGAGCATTAGGTATTTGGGCTGGATTCACACCGTGGTATGACACACTTTTTTGCGTACCCTAAGATAATCTCATAATTACATCCACTTGGAAATAAAGTGGTTGAATTCAGCTCTTAAATTAGCAAAATTGCTTTCAAAATAATAAAGAAAATCACTTTCCTCTTGATGATATTCAGCTGTTCGATGGTCTGACGCTACTTCATTTTTTTGAATTTCTCGAACAAGACTCTCTTCATTGATGTTAATTGCATGTGCAAGTTCATCAATGTTATTTCGCTGAATGATAAATTGATTTTGAAAATGTTCTACTTTAGCCAAAACATCTGGAGCGTTGTTTTTTAATGTTACTTCACTTAATCGCTCTTTTAAAATTTCAATTTCTTCTTTGTAAAAATTTAATCGACTCAACCAATCTTGGTTTTCATGATGTTGATTAAATATTAATTCTTTTTTGTCCATAGCTATTAATTTATTTCTCAAAGATCTCAATTTGAATGGCCAAAAAACATGATAATGGTCATGGATTGAACTGATTCTCATCACATGATTCATCGAAAAATTCTCTGAAATTCGATTATCTTTGCCGAAAAAATTTAGCATGTCACAAAAACCAGTTCGCGTAAGATTTGCACCTTCACCAACAGGACCTCTTCACATGGGTGGAGTTCGAACAGCTTTATACAATTATCTTTTTGCGAAGAAAAATAATGGAACGTTTCTTATTCGAATTGAAGATACCGACCAAACGCGTTTTGTGCCTGGAGCTCAAGAATATATTATGGATGCTCTAAAATGGTGTGGAATCATGCCAACTGAAGGCCCTGGACTTGGCGGAAATTATGGCCCCTACGTACAATCGGAGCGTAAAGCAATGTACCAGCCTTACGCCGAACAATTGGTCAAAGAAGAAAAAGCCTATTACGCGTTTGACACGGCCGAGGAATTGGAAAATATGCGCGAACAAGCTAAGAAAATGGGAATGCCTAACTGGCAATATAATAGCGTTACGCGATCTTCTTTGAAAAATTCATTGACTCTGCCACAGACCGAAGTCGATCGATTACTTGCTGAAGGTATACCTTATGTCATTCGAATGAAAATGCCGAGAAACAAAGACATCCGTTTTCATGATATTATTCGAGGTTGGGTTGTAGTAAATACCAATAATTTGGATGACAAAGTACTTTTCAAAAGCGATGGCATGCCGACTTATCATTTGGCAAATATCGTTGATGATCATACAATGGAAATAAGTCACGTAATTCGTGGTGAGGAATGGTTACCATCAGCGCCACTGCACGTAATGTTGTATGAAGCGTTCGGTTGGGATTGTCCTGAATTTGCACATTTACCTTTGTTACTGCGTCCGGATGGAAATGGAAAATTATCGAAAAGAGATGGCGATCGACTTGGATTTCCTGTTTTTCCAACAGACTGGACCACTGCAGATGGCGAACTGTATTCCGGTTACCGCGAAAAAGGTTATTTACCGGGAGCATTTATTAACATGTTGGCGCTTTTAGGTTGGAATCCAGGAACAACGCAAGAAATATTTACCTTAGACGAATTAGTCGAAGCATTTTCATTGGATCGCGTATCAAAAGCAGGTGCTAAATTCGACCCGGAAAAAACAAAATGGTTCCAGCAACAATATTTACGTGCCCAATCCGATGAAGAAATCGCACTGAAATTGCAAGAAATTTCTGAAAGCGAGTTTGACCTTGAAACGCTGAAAGCAGTAACTCATTTAATGAAAGAAAGAGCAACGTTTGCGCAAGATATTTTAACGGATGGAGCTTATTTGTTGGCGCGTCCAACCGTTTTTGATCGTGAATCGATTACTAAAAAATGGAAACCGGAAACGACAGCGGTCATTGAAGAATGGAAAAATGAGCTTGCTCAAATAGCTGATTTCAATTCAGCCAATGTTGAAGCTGCGTTTAAGGCATTTTTGGAGCGCAAGCAGATGGGAATTGGTGCTGTTCTATTACCTTTCCGTTTAGCAGTGACTGGAGTTGGCGCTGGACCTGGAATGTTTGATATTTCAGCTTTTTTAGGAAAAGATGAGGTTATTGCTCGCATCGAACTAGGTTTAAAGAAAATCACTGAAATTCTTCATGAAGCATAAGATCGAAGTTAATGGAATTAAACTCTATGCATTCCACGGCTGTTTGGAAGAGGAAGCACGAATTGGCGGCCATTATGTTGTAGATGTTACTATTTTAACTGATTTTTCATTGGCAGCAGAAACGGATGATTTATCCAAAACAGTCGATTATGTTGCTGTTAACGCGATTGTCAAAGAAGAAATGGCTATTCGATCCAAGTTAATTGAACATGTTGGTCAACGGATTTTTTCTCGAATTAAGAATGAAATGAAGGGAGTTTCTGAACTTTCCGTAAAAATCACTAAAATTTCTCCTCCAATCAATGGAGATGTATCGAATGTAGCCATTCTGATAGAGAGTTAGGCGGAATTCAATAGCGTTCTTATTTTCCATTTCTTTATATTTCGTTAATCTCTATTCACCAATTATAGCTATTTATAGTGACTATATTCACCATATATATGTATTTTATATTTTTATATTCACCATATATTTATTATTTTAGTGAATATATTCACTAGAATTATGTATTTTTGATGAAAATAACTGAATTTTGTACAACCGTTTAATTGAAAAATCGCTAGAAAAAAGATTGGGAAGTGGTAAAGCTGTCATCATTTCCGGACCAAGACAAGTTGGAAAAACTACGCTCATTAAACAATTTTTAAGCGATAAACCTCATCTTTTTTTCGATGGTGACGATCCAAAAACGCGCCGGGAATTAACCAATCCAAATACGGAAGAATTACGCACATTGATTGGTCAACATACGATTGTATTTATTGATGAAGCGCAACGAATTGACAACATTGGAATAACGATGAAAATCATCACCGATCAATTTAAAAATGTGCAATTGATCGCAAGCGGCTCATCTGCTTTTGAATTAAATAACCGAATCAACGAGCCATTGACTGGACGAAAATGGGAATATCGCATGTTTCCAATTTCATATGCAGAGTTAGAAAATCAAGAGGGTTTTTTGACCGCCAATAGTAAACTTGAAAATATTCTATTGTATGGAATGTATCCGGATGTATTGAATAATCCGGGAGAAGAACGCGAAGTTCTTTCAAATCTGACAGATAGTTACCTATTCAAAGATTTGTTGATTTACAACGGAATCAGAAAACCGAAAGTTCTTGAAAATTTGTTGCGAGCACTTGCCTTTCAAGTTGGAAGTGAAGTTAGCCTGAATGAGTTATCAAAATTGGTGGGCGTTGACAAAAATACCATCGCATCATACATCAAGTTATTGGAGATGTGTTATGTGATTTTTACTCTGCCAAGTTTTAGCCGAAATTTGAGAAAAGAAATTAAGCACAATCAAAAGATTTACTTTTACGACAACGGCGTTCGAAATGCTATCATTCAGAACTTCAACCCAATTGAATTTCGAAATGACATCGGAGCGCTATGGGAAAACTTTTTGATTTCTGAACGAATGAAATACAATTCCTATAATCAAACATATGCACATCGGTATTTTTGGCGAACCGTGGATCAACAAGAAATAGATTACCTTGAAGAGAAGGACGGTCAACTTTATCCTTTCGAGTTTAAATATAATCCCAATAAAAAGTTTAAAACGCCGGTAGCCTTTTTGAAAACCTATAATATTGAAGCAAGTTTCATAACACGCGAAAACTTCAGGACCTTTGTAATTTGAGATTGAATCAATCTAAATAGATCGAATAAAAGTCAACGTCAAATCACAGACTTCATTCAATGCTTTCGGAAGCTGTTCGGAATTCCACGGATGTGAAGCTCCAAAAACATGATCGGCATTTTCAATTAGATGCAACTGAACGTTCAATCGTTTTGCATTTAATTCGCCTTCAGATGGAAAGACAGAAGTATCATCTGCTCCATGAATCACACTTGCAGGAATCCTAACTTTACGGCAAGCTTCCGCGATATCCAGTTTCGATTTGTTTTCGATAAAATCTTCGTACAACGAATAGTATTGGGGTAAGTTTTGTTTTGTTCTTCCATTTTGGACATAGCGAACACCAGATGATTTCCATTCTTCTAATTCTTTACCAGCCGGAAAACGAGATTCGATATCTGAAATTCCTGCCCAAGAGGTAACGGAGCTAATTCGTTGATCTGAACTTGCGGCTAGCACAGCAATTCCGCCACCGCGTGAATGCCCTATCACATGTAATTTACTGTAAGAAATTCCCTGATTATCAATCCAATTCAAAACGCAAAAAACATCGTTCAACTCCTTCGAATAGGTATTTCTTCCAAAACTTTCTTCATCCGGGAAATCAATACCATTTTCGATGGTTCCGCCGTTGTGGCTGATATTGAATTTGCATAAGCCAAATCCCTTTTTCGTGAAATAATCTTGCACCAAATTCCAAGCACCCCAATCTTTAAATCCCATGAAACCATGAATAAAAACGATAATTTCTTGATTAAAATTGTTAGGGATTTCAAAATCGATTAAACTTTCACGGTTGTTGGAGCCGAGGTAAATTAAATTTTTCATTGATCAATAATTGAATTTAGAAAGTAAAATTAAAAATGAAGAATCTTTGTATTAACATCGAATTGCAAACTTTAAGTTCGCAATTCGCAATTATTCGTTACTTTGTTCGAAACTGACTTACAACTTTGAATTTCAAATTTCCAGTGATTAATTGTTGCGTTCTTAACTAGCAATTCTACCGTTAAAAAACTAATCTTCATCCTGATCGGTTTCATCGATTGGAAGTTCCAAAGCCTGAACGGCCTGAATCGCATTTCCGGCAATTCCACGAATGGAAGCATGCATTTCAATGGTATTGTAAATCACCTTCTCAATTTGCTTTTCACGTTCTTTCCA
>JBIIVA010000092.1:0-9310 GCA_044339705.1 Crocinitomicaceae bacterium | reverse complement strand
TTTATTTCGTTATTGGT
This sequence comes from Crocinitomicaceae bacterium, assembly GCA_044339705.1. Lineage (GTDB taxonomy): Bacteria > Bacteroidota > Bacteroidia > Flavobacteriales_D > Crocinitomicaceae > UBA952. The sequence continues at coordinate 9,293 of JBIIVA010000092.1, read as the reverse complement.
AATTTATCGCATTGGAAAGAAACTTAAGGATTCAAATTTTGGACTCTTGTGGGTATTAGCATACGCAGGAAGCATTTTACCAAGTTTTTATTTTCGCTCAGGAATCATCGATCCTTGGTTTAATCTCTTTATTTTTTATGGTATTCATTTTTTCTTCCAATCATATTCCAAAAAATTTGAGAAATTTTGGCCAAATCTGCTATCTGGTATGTTCATCGGTCTTGCAATCCTAACCAAAGGTCCTGTGGCATTTATCCTATTTAGTTTCGCTATTTTTTTCTTTCTCTTTTTTCAAATTTTCTCGTTAAAACTAAAGGAGCGTGAGTTTTCATTGAATAGAGATCAACTCAAACTTTTTGTAAGTGGTAAGTTTTTATCTAGTGCTGTTCTATTTTTAATTGCATTGAGTCTTTTCGGAGGATTTTGGTTTCTGCTTCAATTATTAAATGGTAATTTGCAAGTAGTTTATGATTTTATCATTTACCAAATTCGTTTATTTCAAACTGAAGATGCTGGTCATGGTGGGTTTTTGGGATATCATTTTATTGTTCTCTTCTTTGGTGTGCTACCAGCATCTATCTTTGCCTTACAGAACCTAATCAGTAGCAAAATTGAAAAATCATACTTATCTGAATTTCGATTCATGATGTTTATTTTATTTTGGGTGGTTCTCATTTTATTTTCCATTGTCAAAACAAAAATCATACACTACTCCTCCCTAGCCTATTTTCCAATTACATTTTTAGCGTCCATGTTCATCTACCAAATTAAAAATCAAATGGAACGTTGGAGAAAGTGGTTTGACCGGGCATTTTTATTCATTGGTTTATTCTTCATGGCTATATTTTTTGGAATAAGATATGTTGCAAACAATGCCCTACTTCTTTCGAAATCAGAAATAATTAAAGATGAATTTGCAAAAGGAAATCTGCAAGCTCCTGTCCATTGGTCTGGTTATGAGTTTTTAATTGGCTTAATTCCGATCATTATCTATCTGATTATCCGATTTAAGTTTAAAGAAGAAATTATTCGCAAATCTTTGATTATCTTCCTAGGATTTACTTTATTTACAACGGCCATCAGTTTTATTATCGTTCCTAAAATTGAAGGTTATTCACAAAGGGCAGCAATTGACTTTTACATTTCGAAGCAAGAAGAAGACTGCTATGTTATAACGTATAATTTTAAAAGTTACGCTCACTTATTCTATACTCAAAAGAAACAGCCAAATAATACAAAGCATTCTGATAATGAGTGGATGTTAAAAGGAAATATAGACAAACCTGTTTATGTAGTTTGTAAAATTCAACATTCAACTGAGTTTGAAACAAATTATAACGAATTTAAAAAGTTAAAATCTTCAAATGGATTTGTATTTTATAAACGAGTCATCAAAAATTAATCTGGAAAAATATGATCGGAAATAAAAAAATAGCCGTTGTTCTGCCGGCCTACAATGCTGAAAAGACGCTCGAAGCTACCTATAATGAAATTCCTTTTGACATTGTTGATGAAGTCATTTTGGTAGATGACAGAAGTAGGGATAATACGGTTGAAGTAGCAGCAAAACTGGGAATCAAGCACATTGTGGAACATCAAAAAAACCGAGGTTACGGCGGAAATCAAAAGTCGTGTTATGCGAAAGCTTTAGAACTTGATGCAGATATCGTTGTGATGTTGCACCCGGATTATCAGTATACACCAAAACTCTTGTGTTCGTTATGTTACCTATTGGCAAATGAAGTTTATCATGTTGCGATTGGATCTCGAATTCTTGGAAAAGGAGCTTTACGCGGTGGAATGCCGGTTTACAAATACATTGCAAATCGATTCTTAACATTCACCCAAAATGTCTTGATGAATCAAAAATTATCTGAATATCATACTGGTTATCGTGCGTTTACGCGAGAGGTTCTTGAAAAAATTGACTTAGAAAGAAATTCGGATGACTTTATTTTTGATAATCAGATGTTGGCGCAAATTTGTTATTTGGGTTACGAAATCGGTGAAGTTTCTTGTCCAACCAAATATTTTGAAGAAGCATCCTCTATTAACTTCACACGAAGTTCTAAATATGGACTCGGTGTATTAGGGGTTTCTTTTGCCTACTTCTTCTCAAAAATAGGAATTTACAAATCAAAGTTGTTTCGATAAAACTTCCTGAAATTATTTAAGTTTGATACGCTTGAGTTTCGGGCCACCTAAAAGTTTATTGTATTCATTTGCGACCCAAATTGATGCCCCATTGATAGTTAACGCCTCTTTTTGATTGTATTCGGCAAATTTCTTCTTACGCAATAAAGCAAATTCAGTTCCTTTGAGTTCAAACATCATCCAGCGGTTGTATGTCGACAAATAGAATATTCCATTTTCAAAATCACCTGCGGTCGGGGTATCGAAATAATATCCTTTACTCCCCAAATAAATTTTTGAAAATACAGGAATATTCAATGATGTATCTCTAGAGAATTGAAATCGATAAACCTTTGAGTTTCCATCAAAGGGATCCGAATTATTTTTCGTAAAAATCCATAAATCACCAGAAGCAGAAATTAAACATTCCGAATCAAAATTCTGCGATGCTTTAGTTGGTGGGAAAGCGGTTTGATCACTGTAAGAAATTATCATTTCATCAGCCTTAACCAATTCATAATCAATTAACTCACTAATTCTGACTCGATAAATTCGCAAATCTTTGCGATTATTTAAATTGTTTCCAATATCTGCGATATAAATAAATTCATTATCAGAAGCAAGATCCTCCCAATCCGTATTTACCGCATTTGAAACCAATACTTTCTTAATGATTTTACCTTTCGTATTCAACAAGAACAAGTGAGCCGAATTTCCTCCGTCATTAATTGCAACAAGCAGTGAATCTTGTATTAACTCCAAACCAGAAATCTCCCTTAGTTCAGACGCAAGATTATAGGTTTGTGATTGGAAATCAAGAGGGTAAAAATTAAGTATAAAGATGAATAAACTCCTTCGCCAAATCATGTTGCTTTTCGGATACGTACTTTCTCAATTTTACGTTCGCTGACCTCCTCGATGATAAAAATAAAACCGTTGATTTCAATTATTTGATCTTTTTCAGGAATGGACTCTAAATGATGAATAATCATTCCTGCCAATGTTTCATATTCATCCGATTCCTCGAATTCCAAACCATACGTTTCATTCAAATAATCAATTTCAACTCGAGCGGAGAATAAATATTCATCATTGGAAATTTTTTCTTCCAACCAATCATCTTTATCGTGTTCATCTTCAATTTCACCAAAAATTTCTTCAATAACATCTTCCAGAGTTACCAGTCCCGCAGTTCCACCATATTCATCGGTAACAATGGCCATATTACTTCGTTCGGATGTAAATTTTTCCAAAAGTTCTTTACCTGTAATAACTTCAGGAACAAAAGGAATTGACTTCAAAATTTGTTTTATGGAAGGCGGGTTTTTGAATAAATCAAAGGAGTGAACATAGCCAATTATGTTATCAATCGAATCTCTGTAAATGATAATTTTTGAAAGTCCTTTATCAATAAATAAGGTCTTCAAATCACTAATTTCTTCATCTATTTCAACTGCTATGATTTCAGTCCTGGGAATCATACAGTCTCGAGCTTTAATATTAGAAAAATCGAGTGCATTCCTGAGAATATGCATGTCTTTCCCCAATTCTTGCTCCGACTTTATTCGAGATGCCAAGTCTTCCACGTAATGTTCTAAGTCCACTCGAGAAAACACCTTGTCTGAGGTTTCATGTTTGGAACCAAACGCTTTTAAAATCGCTGAGCTGATGAATAATATAATCTGCGTAGGAATATAAAGTAAAATATATACCACCAACATAGGAACGCTTCCCAAGTTCATGAATCGGTTGGGGTTAATTTGTCCGATTGCTTTGGGTAGAAATTCAGCAGTAAAAAGAACGATTATTGTAGAAATAAATGTTTGTAAAACAAGAAGTGAAGCATCGTTTCCAATTCCAAAACCTCGAAGCCAAGGATTTAATATTTCCGCAGCAGCCATACCATAAACAACCAAGGCGACATTGTTACCTAGCAAAAGTAAAGCTATCATCGTCGATTCATTCTTGTAGAATACGGACATAACTTTACTTTGAATCGTTCCCTGCTTTATTTGAACTTCAATCTTCAACCGGTTGGAGGCCAGATAAGCGATTTCCATTCCAGAAAAAAATGCGGAAGCAATCAAAGAAAATAAAACCATCAAATATTCAGGGCTCATAGAAATTTGTTAGATCACATCTTGACCGATGTCTTTTCTGAAATAGGCGCCTTCGAATTTTATTTTTGAAATCGATTCATAGGACTTTTCAACGGCAGTTTCGATGTTCTTTCCGTAAGAAGTAATAGCGAGCACGCGTCCACCAGCAGAAAGAATAGAAGGACCATCGGCACTAGTTCCTGCATGAAAAACTATGCTCTCGGCAATGGTATTCAAGCCATAAATTGATTTTCCTTTCTCGTAGGCCTCAGGGTATCCTCCGGAAACCATCATTACTGTTGCGGCACTTTTATCTGTAAATTGAATGTCGCGTTCCGACAACGTATTTGTTGCAACGCCTTCAAATAAATCGAGAATATCTGATTTCAATCTAGGAATTACAACTTCTGTTTCAGGATCTCCCATTCTGCAATTGTATTCAATGACATAAGGATCACCTTTTACATTAATCAAACCAAAGAAAATAAATCCTTTGTAGGAAATCCCTTCGCTTTTCAAACCTTTAACAGTAGGAACAATGATTCGGTTGTGAACTTTATCCATGAAACCACTATCTGCAAATGGAACAGGAGAGATTGCGCCCATACCTCCAGTATTCAGACCAGTATCACCTTCTCCGATTCGCTTATAATCTTTGGCTTCCGGAAGCAATTTAAAAGATTCACCATCCGTAACAACAAATACCGATAGTTCAATGCCATCCAAAAACTGTTCTATTACAACTTTGTTACTAGCAGCACCAAACTTTTGATGCTTCAGCATACTTTTTAGTTCACTTTTCGCTTCATTCAAATCCTTCACGATGAGTACTCCCTTTCCGGCTGCAAGTCCATCTGCTTTTAAAACATAAGGTGGTTTCATGTTTTGCAGGAAGTCCAACCCTTCATTCAACGTTTCACTTGTAAATGTGGCATATTTTGCTGTTGGAATTTTGTGACGTGACATGAAAGCCTTGGCAAAATCCTTGCTTCCCTCCAATTGAGCTCCAAATTTACTGGGGCCAATAACAGGAACTTTCCGCAATTTATCATCTGCCTGAAAATAATCGTAAATCCCATTGACGAGCGGTTCTTCCGGACCAACAATGACCATTTCGATGCTGTTCTCTAAAACAAAATTCTTAACGGCCTCGAAATCAGTTGGAGAGATGGCAACATTTTTCCCATGCTGTCTCGTACCTGCGTTTCCGGGAGCAATAAATAACTCATCCAAAATCGAACTTTGAGCAATTTTCCAAGCCAAAGCATGTTCTCTTCCTCCAGAGCCTAACAATAAAACTTTCATGAACAATGGTTTAAAATTGATTCAAAAATCGCCTTCCCGTCTAAATTATTTAATTGCTCATCTACCGCGCGTTCAGGATGAGGCATCATTCCAAAAACATTTTTCTTTTTATTTGTAATACCTGCAATGTTATGAAGCGAACCATTCGGGTTAAATTCATCGCTTACCTCTCCTTCAGGGCTGGCATATCGAAATAGCACTTGGTCATTATCTTCAATTGATTTTAACATTTCCTCAGGAGCATAAAATCTTCCTTCACCATGCGCAATTGGAATTTTATAAGTTGATGTCTCTTTCAAATCTTTGTTAATGGGTGCAGATTGAGAAGCTGGTTTTAAATAAACATTTTTACAAATAAAACGTTGATTGTTATTATGTAAAAGAGCCCCTTGGAGCAAACCGGATTCAGTTAAAATTTGAAAACCATTGCAAATTCCCATTACATATCCTCCTTTATTTGCGTGATTAAAAACCTCGTTCATAATTGGTGAAAATTTGGCAATTGCTCCGGACCGTAAATAGTCCCCATAAGAAAAACCTCCTGGTAAAATGACCATATCAACACCTTTTAAATCCGTTTCTTTATGCCAAAGAGTTTCAACATGTTGACCTAGTAAATCCTTTAACACATAAATCATGTCTTGGTCACAATTCGAACCGGGAAAAGTTACAACTCCAAATTTCATTTCAATTCTTTATTTCAAAGTTAGTTATTTTAGGACTGAGCATTAGGCAGAAAAATGAAAAATTTAACTACCGAATAAATAATAGTGAGGTAAAATACGATTGATGAAATAATTCCATAGGATTTATGCAGAAAGGAATATGTCAACAAAATCGAAAGAGGAATAAGCAACAAACTAAAACGCTCTATCTGATAAAAATAAATGAAATCAATCACACCAAAGCAGATGGAAATCAAAACAAGTAACCAAATAATTTGAATTTGTTTTTTCAATCGAATCGATGATTTCTGCATTCTAGTTCTCAAACTAATTGTTCCAAGAGCGAGTAAAATACCAAAGAATATGAGCGTCACTAAAAAATCTGTTTTAAGTTGGAAATTTGATGAATTCTTTAAAATTTGAAAACTAAGCTCATAATCGAAATACCATTGATAAACCAAGGCATAAATAATTGGAACGAAAAAGCCACCCAAAGCCAGAAAAAATTCACGAAAAATAAATGGCCTGATAATTAGGATCATCGCCAATAAAATAGGAAAGGTAAATATCATGAACGGATGAAAAGTTGACGCCAAGCCAGCGAAGAAAAAGCCATTAAAAACATTTTTTCTGCCATCTACATTTTGCTTTAACCTAAAGAATTGCGACAGCATCAAAATAACGCATGTTTGCGCAATTAGTAATCCATCGATGCTGTAAAAAGAATGATAGAAACTCATCGTTACCACGTATAATAACGAAATGATATAAGAATTACGATCTAAAAATTCATGGCTATTAAAAACCCAATTTATTCCGATTGCATTCATCAAAATAAAAATTCCGGCCAATAGCATATTTAACCAAATTGGCTCTGTGAATGCAGAACTCCAAAAACCAAGATTTGTTTCTTTAACAATTTGATAATAAGAAAACTGAGTATTTAAAAGAATATATAAACCGATGAAAAACGGCAAGGTCAAAAGCACCCCAATACGATTTTCAAGGAATAACCGAATCATAGCGCGAAAGTATCGATTTATTTAAACTTGACCTTACTATTGTGAATAACTCGAGCTATTTGTTCATACACTGTGTTAAGTTCATTTTTTTTAATTGTAAATTTTTCAACATGCTGATAGCGAATACCTAAAAATTCTATCTTTGTTGCTCTTTTTTAAGACCTTTTAATAAAAAAATCGCAATGGCAACAGAGAAGACAAGATACTCAGATACAGAGCTTGAAGAATTCAAAACGCTCATTCAAGAAAAGTTGAAAGAAGCTCAAGAAAATTACAATCTTTTGATTGGATCGTTATCTCACAATGATGATCATGGAACTGATGATACCGGTCGCACATTCAACATGATGGAAGATGGATCAGAAACATTGTCTCGTGAGGAAGTTGCTCAACTTGCAGCTCGTCAAGAAAAATTCATTCAAAACTTGCAAGCGGCGCTGGTTCGTATTGAAAATAAAACCTACGGAATTTGTCGTATCAATGGCACCTTGATTCCGAAAGAGCGATTGAGATTAGTACCTCACGCTACCATGAGTATTGACGCTAAAAATGCACAACGCTAGTTAGTGAAAAAGAGACTCGGCCTTGTAGCCATTCTGGTAATCATTTTATTAGTTATTGACCAAGTTGTAAAGATTTGGGTTAAGACCTCCTTTTCCTCAGATGAAGTTCGATACGTTTTTGGAAATTGGTTTGCTTTGCATTACATTGAAAATCAGGGAATGGCTTTTGGAACCACCTTTGGATCAGCTATGTGGCATAAACTGGCATTAAGTATTTTTCGAATTATCGCAATTGGATTTATCGTTTACTATCTTGTTCGTGAGTCAAAAAAGTTAGATGTTCGCACTGAATATCTCATGGCCGTTGGACTCATTTTATCCGGGGCAACAGGAAATTTAATTGATTCCATGTTTTATGATTTTATTTTTCCTTTTGATGCGTGTGAAGGATTTAATCAGCTTCCGGGTTCAGGTAAATTTATGACTTGCAAAGATTATGGATTTGCGTACAAAGTTGAAATTAGACACAAAGGTTTTCTTTTGGCGAATGTGGTTGACATGTTTCAGTTTGAAGCCTACTGGCCCAGGTGGGTTCCGGTAGTTGGAGGCGGACAAGTGTTTCCGGCAATCTGGAATGTTGCAGACTCTTGTATTTCGATTGGTATTGGATGGATTATTGTTCGTCAAAGAACTTTCTTCCCGAAGAAAAAAGAGGCTGGAACGGACGCTGAAGCGGACGCTAATGATTGATTAAAAATTCCACTTCATACTTCGGTCATCAAGTATAGCAAAGGAAAGTTTATAATGTGCTTTTGGAGCTGAGAAATTTCCATCGGATAAAATCCCATAAATTCCTATTCTTAATCGCCTTCTTGAAAGTTTAAAGTTGCGTTCCAAACCGGCCATGATTTCATAATGTTGATAATTGTTTTCTTTAACCCATAGAGCGCCCGCTCCTGCCATCATTCCAATACGTGTTTTCTTCATGAATGGAATTTTATTCAGAATTGCGCCGTTGTCATGGTGAACAAAATGAGCTTCTAAAATTAAATCAAGCGATGGCAATGTTGAATCTAAACCTTGAAACGAATACAATGGATTTGAAAACCAAATCGGATCGCTTCTGCGTTGGTACTTAAAATCAGGATCTCTTACAATTTGTGACATTAAAAATTTCCCTCCTGCCAAACGGTAATTGGACGTTCCAATGGTTCCAATCTTAAAAGTTTGCATCATTTCCAACTGCATGTATTGAAAATTTACATCACTTCCGAATATTTTTGGTATTCCTGTTTGGTAGTAAACCGTAAATGTAGGCCATGCAGATCCCAATATCACTTTTCTGTAAGGCTCTCGCATGTATTTTTGTTGAGGTACATAACTTATTGAAAAGTTGGAAACATAAGCCTGATAAGGTTCAAATTTTAAGGGATCATTATTCGGAAGAGAGCTATCAAATAAAGTAACAAACTTATAATCTTTCAAACTTCTTCTTTCTGAGAACTCACCATCAACCGATACATAAAGTCCGTTTATAAGCTCGTATTCTAGACTTAAACGCAATTT
>JBIIVA010000091.1:0-9463 GCA_044339705.1 Crocinitomicaceae bacterium | reverse complement strand
CAAGAGACTTTTTAAGTCCTTCAGCTTCGTCTTTCGAAACACCTTCTTTCAATGTAGAAGGAGCCGCGTCAACTAAATCTTTAGACTCTTTTAGACCGTTTCCAGTCAACTCTTTTACAAGCTTCACAACTGCTAACTTGTTAGCGCCACCTGCCTTAAGAATTACATCGAATTCTGTTTTTTCAGCAGCAGCCTCTTCAGCACCACCACCAGCAGCTCCACCAGCAACCATTACAGGTGCCGCGGCAGCAGGTTCGATACCATACTCATCTTTCATAATCGTTGCTAACTCATTAACTTCTTTTACTGTTAGGTTAACCAACGTTTCTGCAATTTGCTTTAAATCAGCCATTTTATTTAAATTAAAAAAGGTTTAAAAATTATTTAATTATGCTCGTTCTTCGAGCGTTTTTAAGATTCCGGCAAGTTTACCACCAGCACCTTTAAGACCAGACAATACATTTTTCGCAGGACTTTGTAACAATCCAATGATTTCCCCAACCAGTTCTTCTTTGCTTTTTAGAGCTTCGAGGACGGCAAGTTGATTATCTCCTACAAAAATAGCCTCGTCAATGTATGCTCCCTTCAAAACTGGTTTTTGATTCTTCTTACGGAAATCTTGAATCAATTTTGCCGGTGCATTGGCAACTTCACTGAACATGATTGATGTTGATCCTTTCAAAGTACCTTTAAGTCCTTCATAATCTTTAGAATCAACTCGATCCATGGCCTTTTGAAGAAGCGCATTTTTAACGACTCTTAATTTGATATTGGATTGAAAACATCTTCGTCTTAACGTGTTGATGGTTTCAACGTTTAAGTCTGCTGTGTCTGTAAGATAAACAACGCTATTTGCAGCCAATTCAGCTGCTAATTCGTCGATGTATTTTGCTTTTTCTTCTCTTGTCATTTTTCTAAGTATTAAGCATTAACAGACTTTGCGTCAATTTGAATACCCGGACTCATTGTAGCACTTAAATAGATACTTTTAATGTAAGTTCCTTTGGCAGCAGAGGGCTTTAGCTTGATAAGGGTTTGAATTAATTCGTTCGCATTTTCACGAATTTTTTCACCCTCAAAACTAACTTTTCCGACAGATGAATGTACAATGCCATATTTGTCAACTTTAAAGTCAATTTTACCCGCTTTAACCTCTTGTACTGCTTTTCCAACTTCCATCGTCACCGTTCCGGTTTTTGGATTCGGCATTAAACCACGTGGTCCTAAAATTCTGCCTAGAGCACCAACCTTACCCATAACGGATGGCATTGTAATAATCACATCTACGTCGGTCCAACCTCCTTTTATTTTGTTGATGTAATCATCCAATCCAACATGGTCAGCACCCGCTTCTTTGGCTTCATTTTCTTTATCGGGAGTACAAAGTACTAATACTCGAACATCCTTTCCAGTTCCGTGTGGTAATGAAACAGTTCCTCGAACCATCTGATTTGCTTTACGCGGGTCTACACCCAAACGCACGCTAATATCTACAGAAGCATCAAATTTAGTGGTAGAAATACCTTTAACCAAATCACATGCTTCTGGTAGAGTGTAAGATTTAGTAAAATCATATTTTGCTAAAATCTCTTTTCTTTTTTTAGAAATTCTCTTCATAACATTAACTATTTGGATTTAGGTGCTTCACCACCTTTAACTGTAACCCCCATACTTCTTGCAGTTCCAGCAACCATTTTCATAGCTGAATCAACGGTAAAACAATTTAAGTCAGGTAACTTATCCTCAGCGATCGCACGCACTTGATCCCAAGAAATAGAACCAACCTTAACACGATTTGGCTCAGCAGAACCCTTTTTAATCTTTGTTTGTTCGATAATCTGAACTGCAGCTGGTGGGGTTTTTAATACAAAATCAAATGATTTATCACCATAAACGGTAATAACAACCGGAACCACCTTACCCATTTTGTCTTGAGTACGAGCATTAAACTGCTTACAAAACTCCATGATGTTTACACCTTTCGCTCCAAGTGCCGGACCGATTGGTGGCGATGGATTAGCTGCACCTCCTTTGATCTGCAATTTGATCAACGCTGCTACTTCTTTTGCCATATATATTCAATTTATGTAGTCTAACGTGAGATTCGACGGGAAGCTTTAGTCATCTGTCTCACTCCTACGGTTAATACAACTTTATCCCTCTTTCTCAACCTGCATGTAACTTAGTTCAAGCAAGTTTTTACGACCAAAGATTTTTACCATTACCTTCAGTTTTTTCTTCTCCTCATTTATTTCATCAATTACTCCGCTAAAATTGTTAAATGGACCATCGATTACTTTAACTGACTCACCAATAACAAAAGGAATTTTCAATTCTTCTTCTGTTTCTGATAGTTCGTCAACTTTACCCAAAATTCGGTTAACTTCAGCTATTCTCATCGGAACAGGCTCACCTCCTTTTTCAGTACCCAAGAAACCTATAACGTTGGGAATACTTTTTATAACGTGCGTAACTTCGCCAACTAATGCCGCTTCAATCAAAACATATCCCGGTAAAAACGCTTTTTCCTTGTTTACTTTCTTTCCGTTTTGAATTTTGAAAACCTTTTCCGTTGGAATTAATACCTGATTGACGTAATCATTCAATTTCATTCTAGAGATTTCGAGTTCTAAATATTCTTTCACCTTCTTCTCTTTTCCGCTTACGGCACGAACAACATACCACTTTTTTACAATTTCACCCATGGTAGATTAGCATTAGAACATTTTGTAATAAATAAAACCAAGTAATCCTCTCCAAAATGAATCTTCTTCTCCGGTAATTCCAAATAGATAATCCATTGTAAAAATGATAAGAGAAATTAAAATTGAAGATACGACAACTAAAATAGTATTATTCTGCAACTCTTTCCATGTAGGCCAAGTTACGTGATTAATCATCTCGTCGTAAGTTTCTCTAAAGTATGCTTTTATATTCGACACGTTTTATTTGTTTTTCAGCACGGGCGGTAGGATTCGAACCCACGACCAATGGTTTTGGAGACCACTACTCTACCAGCTGAGCTACACCCGTTTAAAAAGGGGAGTTCGTAAAAACTCCCCTTTAATTAAACTTGATATTTTTATTTAAGCTACGATTTCTGTAACCTGTCCAGCTCCTACAGTTCTACCTCCTTCACGGATGGCAAAACGAAGACCTTTATCCATAGCAACAGGAACAATTAATTTCACTGTAATTGATACGTTATCACCTGGCATAACCATTTCACGACCATCAGTTAACAAGATTTCACCTGTAACGTCAGTTGTACGGAAATAGAATTGAGGACGGTATTTGTTATGGAAAGGAGTGTGACGACCACCTTCTTCTTTCTTCAATACATAGATTTCAGCCTTAAATTCTTGGTGTGGTTTTACTGAACCTGGTTTACAAATAACCATTCCTCTTTTAATTTGAGTTTTTTCAATACCTCTCAAAAGTAGACCAACGTTATCGCCAGCTTCACCACGGTCAAGGATTTTACGGAACATCTCAACTCCCGTAACAGTTGAAGTTAATTTCGCTTCACCCATTCCAAGAATTTCAACAGGCTCTCCAGAGTTTATAACTCCTGTTTCGATTCTACCTGTTGCAACTGTACCACGACCAGTAATCGTAAATACATCTTCAACTGGCATCAAGAAAGGCTTGTCAATATCACGTGGAGGAAGCTCGATGTATGAATCTACAGCATCCATTAAATCTTCAACAGTTTTAACCCACTGTGGCTCACCATTCAATGCGCCAAGAGCAGAACCTTGAATAACCGGAGCGTTATCTCCGTCATAGCTATAGAAAGAAAGCAACTCGCGCACTTCCATCTCAACTAACTCTAATAACTCAGGATCATCAACCATATCCACTTTGTTCATGAACACAACCAAACGTGGAACTCCAACTTGCTTACCGAGAAGGATGTGCTCACGCGTTTGAGGCATTGGACCATCAGTAGCCGCTACAACCAAGATTGCACCGTCCATCTGAGCAGCTCCCGTAACCATGTTTTTTACGTAATCCGCGTGACCTGGACAGTCAACGTGAGCATAGTGACGCTTTTCAGTTTCATACTCGATGTGTGATGTGTTGATTGTGATACCACGTTCTTTTTCCTCAGGAGCATTATCAATTGAGGAGAAATCACGTACTGCAGCCAAACCTTTGCTAGCTAAAACGCTAGATATAGCAGCAGTTAAAGTAGTTTTACCATGGTCAACGTGTCCAATAGTTCCTATGTTCACGTGTGGTTTGGATCGGTCAAAATTTTCCTTAGCCATTTTTCTATTTGTTACTTAGTTAATAATTTACTTATTTTTATAATTTACCTAAAAGGTTAAATCCATTTTTCTCCGAGCCAATGACGAGATTTGAACTCGTGACCTCTTCCTTACCAAGGAAGCGCTCTACCCCTGAGCTACACCGGCCTGCAGTATTTTGAGCGGGAGACGAGATTCGAACTCGCGACGTTCAGCTTGGAAGGCTGACGCTCTACCAACTGAGCTACTCCCGCTTGTAATACGAAATTTTGTGGGGATGGATGGACTCGAACCAACGATACCAAACGGTGACAGATTTACAGTCTGCTGCAATAGCCACTATGCGACATCCCCAACATTATGAGCCGATGGAGGGATTCGAACCCCCGACCAGCTGATTACAAATCAGCTGCTCTGGCCAACTGAGCTACATCGGCAATTGTTGGAACATTAAATAAAAGAACTTAAGCAATAACCAAAATCTAGTTTTGGGATTGCAAATTTACAAAACTTTTTTTGACTACAAAGATTTTTTTTAAAAAATATCATTAAACATTTTTTAAAGGTCCAATTATAATTCTTTCCATTCTAATTTGTTTCTAAGACTGAAATTAATTTCCCCAACTTTTCAGACTCTTTTTTCCAACAAAATTCTTCTTTAGCGGCTATTATTTGCTCTTGTAAAAGTGCCATTTGAGCTGAATTATTTAGCAAGTTTAGGATTTTATCTGCCAATTCTTTGGGATCGTGACTTTGGATAAGTAAACCGATTGGATAGAGATTGAAGAGTTTCTTTATTTCTAAATTTTCATAAGCGATTGTTGGAATTCCTGACTCTAAATAATCAAACAACTTATTTGGTAGACAGTAACGGTAATTATCGTTAGAGGGTAGTTCAATAGAAAATCCAACTTTTGCTTTCGGTGTAATCAACTTAAGGGTAGCCGGCTCTATAAGACCTGTGAATTTAACTTTATTACTCAATTGTTTTTTTTGGACCAAGTTGTGTAATTCCGATTCTACATCTCCACCACCAACAATCAAAAGCTTGTAACCATTAATAAATCGCATGGCATTTATTAGGCACTCCAACCCACGATCTTTGTTCAATGCCCCTTGATAAATTAAGAATGGCTCAGAAAATGAAAACCCATTAATTTCTGGTAGATTCAAGTGTGCTATTTTCTCTTTTGAAATTGGCAAGCTTAAATTCCGAATGACGTCAAATTCGACATTATAATGTTTTCTGTATAGTGAGGCAATACCATCGCTTACCGTAAATTTAACCTTAATTCTACGAAGTAACATTGACTCTATTATTTTCCAAATATTTTTAATTACTGGCTTATTTTCTAATTCGGGAACTCCTGTGAAAAATTCATGGGAATCATAGACTAATGCTTTTCTTTTCAATTTTGAGATTAAAAAGGCTGCCGGAAGCGTATCTAAATCATTAGCCCAAATGATATCCATTTTTTTAAATAGTAAAAATAGTGTAAGACGAATATTCATCTCGGCATAAAATAACCATGAATTATTGAAAATCATATTGAAACGCTTATGACTAAAATTGATAGGAATCTCTTTGTTCGTGTTTAACTTATGTCTCCCAACCAAAATAACATCTCGTTTATTATTCTCCAGATATTCAGCATGACGCAACACGCGTTGATCATAGATCAAATCATTAGTCACAAGCATGTATACAGTCTTCACCTCTTTCAAAACTATTTTTTAAACTTGTTTAAAAGAAATGGCAACCGATTCCATTTCACAAAGTAATATGTCTCTTCGCTTGAACCAAAGCCTTTGAAGAATCTTGCAATCCCAGGAATATCGCTACCTTCAAAATCTAAAATAGTTTTAGATTCAGAAAATCGATTGATTACGACATCAAAAATTTTAAAAAGTCCATTTGAAGAAACGCTCGAATCCGACTTTAATGAACAGCCAATTATGTAATACAGAACACCATTAAAATGAATAAATAAGGCAGATGCGATGAGAACATTTGAATCGAAAGCATTTAAAATCAAAAGATAATCTTTTAATTCTTGAACTAAAAGCAACTTATTAAGATCTAACTCGATTCGATTTAGACTTTCTAAACTAAAAGCATTTATTTTTTCTTTTCTAAAAATTAAAATTAAATCTTCAATATTCCTTGTTTCTCGAATTTCAAGATGTTTTGATTTAGAGATATTTCTTTTGTGATTCGAGGAAAAATTATTTCTGAGCTGAGAAAAATTACCATTTAAATCTAATCTAAAATTGGTTCTTGGTTTAATTAGATCAAATCGATTCTCGCAGTTTGAAAGAGAGATTTCGCCAAACTTTAACTGCCGCTGCAGTTCAGTTATAATCTGTTCAATTCCTACATCCTTACCGATAAATGAAAGCTTTTGAATAAAATTAGGCATGTAGGCGTAGGTGACTTTTAATTTTGACCGGTAAGGAATGAACAAAAATGTTTCAAAATCACCGAAAACAAAAATTTTAACTTTAAAATCAGCTAAAGGGGCTACATACCATAATTGGTCGTAGATAGAAAGGTGACGAGAAATCGAATAAATAAGATCAAAATCCTTTTCTGACAAATCGATGTAATCAAAAACCCTAACTTGCATTGTATTGATTATTTAACAAATCACCTAGAACTCGCTCTTCCATCTGAAAATAGTTTCTTAGAAATTCCATTCGCATTTCGAATTCATTTCGATCAAGAAATTTACTTTTTAGTATTTCAAATAGTGTATTGAAATCATTCTTACTGTTAACAATGTGACATAGATTATTTATTTGGGAATCAAAAATCAGATTTTGGGTTGTAATAATATGCCCACATGAATTAAGTGATTTCAATAATTTCAATTTCACGCCTGAATCAGATTTAGATTGAAATACATGAATTCGTGCATCGCAAATTAATTCATTCATTTTTTCAATCGATGGATTTTCGATTAATTGAAGGTTATTTTCAGTACAAAAGTTCACTAGTTTTTTCGAAGGATCTTTACCGGCAATAATAAACTCGAAATCACATGAAATGGATTTTTTTATTGCATTATGAATCCAAAAAACTGCATTTTCATTTTCCATGACAGAGAGATTTCCATGAAAAAGAGCATAATTCTTTGTTTGACTATATTCATTTAATTCCTTTGAAATCGATGCAGGTAGTGTTAAAGCTTTTGGATTAAAATGCTTAAAGTATTCAGTATCCTCGGGCTTTATTGACAAAATCCAGTTTGCATGTTTCGTTTGTCTCTCATATGTTTTCAATTTCTTACTTTCAAGGAGAAAAAAAAGTTTCTTAACTAATGACCCTGTATTGGTTGCTAACTGTTGATAGTATTTATACTCAACATTATGAGTCCTAACAAATTTCAATCGTTTTTGTAAATCTGGATGACTTAAAAAAAAAGTTGTGTGAATTCCTTCAAACAAAATTGGATTCGAATCGAGTAATAAATTTTTTAGAAGTAACGAGGAATTGCGAGAAAGAACTATAAATGGAATTCTCGAAAAAAGTTGAAGCTTCGAAAAATTTCGACTGTAATAAATCACATTTCCGAATTTTTCTAAATGTTTCTGTTTCCCTCGGCCATATTCAAAGGCGTGGATTGTAAGTTGAAATCCAAGATTACAGAGACATTCTATACGATAATAAATATCCATTACTCCCCCGTAATCAGGGGGAAACGGGACATCTAAAGAAACAATGTGCAATCTTTTTTCGATAATTTAATAACGTAAAAAAGGTTAGGCCATTGTGCTCGGTGTACCAAAATTCATTGGAGGCAAACCTGCTTGAGGATCATCAATAATCCCAAAATTTTGCTCGTATTTTTGAATGTTCTCATTTAGAGCTTGCAGAAAGCGCTTTGCATTTTGTGGTGTCATAATAATTCGAGAGCGAACTTTTCCTTTGGGCATTCCAGGCATGATTTGAATAAAATCACAAACCACCTCTGATGGTGAATGCGTAATGATAGCAAGATTCGAGTATACGCCAGTCGCCAAATCCTCTGACAACTCAATATTCATTTCGTTTTGATTATTTTCCATAATTTAATCTTCAAGAATTGACTCACGTTCTTCAAAGGTTATATTGTAAGCCTTTAATTCATCTAGAATCGGTTCGTAAACAAGTTTGTTAACAGGTAAAGTTACTCCTTTTTCCTGAATTTGACCATTGAGTATCATTTTCGCGCAAATTGCAACTGGGTAACCAACGGTGTTTGACATGGCTGTGTATACTTCATCCTCTCCGATATTTATCATGGATGAAACAATTTTTCGATTTTCACCTTTGAGAAGGTATTCAAATTCGTGATACATAACCAGCATGTCTTTATCATTCTCATCCAAACTCATTTTTCGAACCATTAACTTTTCCAAGAGCTGAGCTGGACTGGCATTCGGGAATCCAAATGTTTCATCTTTTTCAAAAATGCCCAACCATTCAAATTGATCATACAAATACATGCGGTCCTCACGTAAAAATATTTTAAATTTCTCCTCAACACTTATTCCTTTACGATAAGGTAAAAAAGCATTAAGAAATGATCTTGGTGTTAAATTCTCCGATTGATACAATTGATAAGAATCATCAGTCATGCCTAATTCCGCAAAGACGTTAAATCCTTTACAATAATTTGGACGACGAAGTGTTCCTCGGTATAGTGTTGGAATATTTTCTAGTCCGTAGGTTTCTCGATATGAAAGTGAATCCCGATTTGGATAGCCCTCAAACTTACCAAAACCTTCGATATCAATTCGATCTAAACGATCAAACAAGCGATAATATGGAATATACTTGTATTCAGCGTTGTGTATGAAAGATGCCGCTCCACCCTGACCAGCGAGAACAACGTTTCTTGGATTCCAAGTAAATTTATAATGCCATGGATTGTTATCAGATTCAGGTGCAATCAATCCTCCGCAAAAGGATTTAAAACTGTTAACCTCGCCCCCTTTTTCACGAATTTCATCAATAATTTTCATGGCACTCATATGATCTATTCCCGGATCGACTCCAATTTCATTCATGATGATGATTCCTTTTGACTTTGCTTCTTCATGAAGAGATCTCATTTCCGGAGAAATGTAGGAAGGAGTAATCAAATCTGTTTTAAACTCGAGGCAATCCTTGGCAACATCAACATGAAAACGAGCAGGAAGCATGGATATAACAAGATCCGCATGTT
>JBIIVA010000090.1:0-9474 GCA_044339705.1 Crocinitomicaceae bacterium | reverse complement strand
CAAAATGGGTTTTAATTCCATTAGTTTGCCTATAATTTGATCTTTTGTTAGCATGTATCAAAGATACAAATACTTTAATTGGTTTTCAACTAACTTCAAAACTGATTCTTTTCAATAAATAAACAAGAGCGGTCGCGACACGATGATTGATGCGCCATCTCCTTTGGATGAGAAACAATTGAAGGAGTTGGGAATTAGGCTAAACTAATTATTGTGCAAATTGAAAGCCGATGTTTCAATTTGCACGATTTTGATTTTTTGACTACATTTGTTTCTGAAAATCAACGATAAACGAAATGTATTTTAGACGAAATTTAGAAGCAGAAATCCAAAAATACCTGAAAATATTCCCAATTGTTGCCATTTTAGGCCCTAGGCAATGTGGAAAATCTACGTTGGTAAAGCAACTTTTGACAACAAAATCGAATGTCATTTACCTTGATTTACAAAACTTGGAGGATTTAAATAAACTACAAGATCCAAGGTTATTTTTTAAATCGAATTCTACTAAAACTATTTGTTTGGACGAAATTCAGCTAGTCCCGGAACTATTTTCTGCCTTACGAAGCATCGTCGATGAAGACCGTCAAAATGGAAAATTTATATTACTAGGCTCTGCATCACGCGATATAGTTCAAAAAAGTTCGGAATCATTAGCTGGAAGAATCGGATACTTAAACCTAACGCCATTTCAAATCAATGAATTGCCACAGGTGAATCTGAATACGTTTTGGAATCGAGGTGGATTTCCGGATAGTGTGCTTGCCGAAAACGATGAATTCAGTGCAATTTGGAGAGAAAATTTCTTAAAAACCTATGTTGAAAGAGATTTGCCACAACTTGGTTTTCAAATTCCAGCAATGCAACTGCGTCGTTTTTTAACGATGTGTGCACATAATCAAGGGCAATTACTCAACCTCAGTAAATTGGGCAGTTCAATGGATTTAACACACCCAACTATTCGCAAATACATCGATATTTTTGAACAGACTTTTATCATGCGTTCACTGCCTCCATTCGAAATCAATGTAAAAAAACGGATGGTTAAATCGCCCAAAATGTATGTTAGGGACACTGGATTGTTACACCAACTTTTAGGAATTAAGAACAACGAAGCACTTTTTGGTCATCCCGTTTTTGGTTCTTCTTGGGAAGGTTTGGTCATTGAACAAGTACTTAGTGCATTGGAGGAATGTCCTGCTTATTTTTTTCGCACCGCAACAGGCGACGAATTGGATTTAGTAATCGAATTGAAGGGAAAATTAATTGCAATCGAATGTAAAGCATCAACTGCACCGCAACCCACAAAAGGATTTTATCGTGCATTGGAAATTTTACAACCTCAACACACGTACATTGTTGCTCCAATAAATTCGGAAAGCTATAAACTTCAAGAAAAAATTACAGTTTGTCGTTTGCAGGAAGCTATTTCGCAATTAAAATTAGGTTAAGTTCTTTTTTATAAAATCAAGAGAGTTGTGTTTTGCTAGAATCAATCCAAAAAACATAAAAAAGAAGAAAACCAAAACGCAAAAAACAACAGCGGTCGCGATACGATGATTGACGCACCGTCGCCTTTGGATGAAAAACAATTGAA
Organism: Crocinitomicaceae bacterium; assembly: GCA_044339705.1. Lineage (GTDB taxonomy): Bacteria > Bacteroidota > Bacteroidia > Flavobacteriales_D > Crocinitomicaceae > UBA952. The sequence goes on along the minus strand of JBIIVA010000090.1, from coordinate 7,877 downwards.
GGAATTGGGGTTTAGTTTAAAGTGAAGAAATTTTCTGATTTATAATGACTGAATCAATTAGCAACGATATTCATAAACAATCAAACTAGGGTTATTTTCCAACGGATTTTCTTTCAAAAAGAATAAAATCATGATCTAAATGAATGGTTTTCCATAAAGGAGAACATTTCAAACTATCCGTTATGTAGAAATAGTTTGCAGAATCAATTGGATAGTAATTATCTCTCGGCGCGAGCATTATATATTCAGCATCCTTTATGATAGGAAATTGATAAACTTGAGTACGACAACTCAAGTGTGGAACAAATGCAGATTGAGCACTTACAGGGGCATTTACTGGTATTTTAGATAACAAATCATGAGCTTTTCTTATCGGAAATTCTCGACTGTAATGAATAGAATCATAAATCCTCAATCTTGCTTTGTCATACATTATTATCGTATTATCCATTAAATGGATAGAACATATTAAAGCAAAAACAACCGTAATTATGGCTGAAAAAGTTTTTAGTTTTTCCTTTTTAATGGATGCAACTACATCAAAAATTCCTATTGTTAATATAGGAGCAAATTCAATTGAATACTGATAATTCACACTCCACATGATCGACGAATCGTGATAAAGTTTTTGAAACAAAATTGGAATTAACATCCATAAATAGAAAGGTTTTCTAAATAAAAGAAAGCCGCCGCTAAAGCACAACATTAGCCAAGTTTCTACTTTTATCCCATCATTAAAGGGATCATTCGAATGATTTGTAAATAAAAGTTTAAATGCCTTGATAGGATTCTGAAACAGGTTTACGATAAAACTTGAAATAGTATCTCCTAAAACAGTATAATGAAAGCCAGTATAAGAATTAGATGGGTTAAAAAAGGGGATGAGTATTTTTAAAACAAGAAAAAAGTAGCAAATCGACCAAAAAGTTAAAAACAATAAAATCAATGATTTTCTTTTCTCTTTTCTGTGATAATAGGCCAGCCCGGAACTAACAAAAGCCATCCAAAGTGCAACATTTTCTTGTGCAATTAAACAAAATGTAAATACCATTGACGCTAAAATAAATTGATTTTTGCGAATTAATAGAAAAAACCACGGAACCAATGAACTAGCCACAACAACACTATGGTAATCAAAAGAGAGAGCGGAAAAAACACCATAGAATGAGAAAAAATAAGCCATTGAACAAAGGCTGATTGTAGATCCCATGTGCCAATTTTGAAATAATCTGTATACCCCAAGTCCTCCTAATAAAATAGATATCCATTGAACAATTAGTAAGGTATAACTTCCAAAGAGATAGATGAAGGGAGAAAACAAGATCAAATATAAATCAAAATGACCACCAAGCATTGGTTGATATTCAGGCGTGAAAACATTATTGTTTGCCAATATAAAGTGAGCATATAAGTAAGATGCATTGGTATAAGCCCCTAAATCTAAAGCGTAGGTTCGAAAGCAGTAATGATTAACAAATGAAACTAAACCAAATAGAATTGCTGCAACTAACAAAACTATTTTTAATTGCCATTCTTTTTGCAGAAACTCTATCAGTCTGTGTATTCTCAAATCGGCTTGGTAGTTTAAATTTCCTTTGAAAAAATTCATGAAAATTTCTTGAATTTAATTAATCCTTATCCAAAATGAGCCGCCGTGCTTTTCCACGTTTTGTGTCGACTCATGTTTCCAAAAGTCGGCAATTATATCTGATAATTCCGCTTTCTCGGAAATGTAATAGTTTGCTGCCAATGGTTGATATTTTTCGGAATTCGCCAAAAGATACATCGCAAGTCCATATTGCTCTGAGTAAAAACGATCACACATAAATTGCGGATAATCAAACGGGAGATAAATGTCGTGAATTTGAACAATAACTCCTTTTTTCAAACGCGGTAAAACTTCCAAAAAGAAAACGGTAGCGTCAGAATTCGGTAAAATACGATGGGAATTGTCCACAAACAGAATGTCATTTTCCTCAAGTTCGGTTAAAATACTAAAATCTGTTGCCTCGAATGGTTTACGAATGACTTCATCGACCAATTCATCAATTTCTGCCCGAGGTTGAGGGTCAATTGAAATAATTTGAGTCGAAAGATTTTGATCTAATTTAGCTTTATGAGCCACTTTTGTTGAGTTTCCAGAACCAATTTCAACGTATTTTTTAGGTTTTAACTCGGAAATTATAGTGTAGAGCATCAAAATATCCAAGCCAGGTAAAAAACCATTGTTCCAAACTGGATTTTTTGCGTTTGTTTCTTTCGTAGCTTCCTTGATTTGCCATAGGTTTTCTTGATATTGCTTAGAAGCATTTAGGAATTGAGCATATTGATTATTCTGCTTTTCAATAATCTTCAGTAATTCCGTATGCGCTGGTTTACCATGGCCATATCTTGGCGAATTATCTACCTTATATTCGAGAAAAACTTTCTGAAACTTTGGATTTAGAAACTTATAAATTGATTTAATCATTCTAGTCGTTGAAGATTAATTCCACAAAGAAAGTTATTTTAATGCATTGAGGCAGTCTATTTCATCGATTTCTTTTTGTTTAATTATCTTTGTAGGCAAATCAATGCATCATGTCAAATCAAGAACGAATTTCAACGAACAAGGCCCCGAAACCTGTTGGCTTGTATCCACACGCTAGACGAGTTGGTAATTTATTGTTTCTATCAGGAGTTGGTCCACGAGTGGCAGGTTCAGATGATTCGGATTCGGCGGTTCCAGGATTGAAGCTGGACAAAAACGGAAATTTCATTGAATTCGATTTTGAAGCACAATGTAGAAGTGTTTTTGATAATGTTCGTATTATTTTGGAAGAATCTGGATCAAGTTGGGATCAATTGGTTGATGTAACGGTTTTTTTGGTAAACATGAAACGTGATTTTCACACCTACAATCGAATCTACGCGGAATATTTCAGGGACAACTTGCCTTGTCGAACAACCTGTGAAATTAATTCGCTACCAACACCAATTGCCATTGAGTTGAAGTGTATAGCAACGATTTAATTTAATGTAAAATGAATAGTGTAGAATATACAATGGAAGAACAAATTATCAATTTTACATTCTAAATTATAAATTATGACTGGATTTATCATTCGAATAGCAATAGCCCTATCAGCCTTGAGCTTTAATGTTTGGCTTTTTGCAACAGGACATTGGGGTTGGGGAATCACATTTCTATTTGTAACTGCTTTAATTATTTTGTCTTTTTTCAGAAATGAAAACATGATTTTGGCTTTGAATCAAATGCGTGTTGGAAATACTGAAAAAGCAAAGAAATACATTGATCGTATTACGCATCCGCAGTTTTTACCGAGAAAACAACACGCCTATATTTTGTATTTAAAAGCGGTAATGGGTTCGCAAGAAATGGGATTCGCGAAAAGTGAACAATTACTTCGAAGAGCGATAGAACTCGGACTTCGTCAGCCGGAAGACAATGCAGTAGCGAGAATGCATTTGGCTGGAATCTGTGCACAGACAGGAAGAAAAAATGAAGCAGTTTCTTTATTAGGTGAAGCAAAAAAAATGGATAAAAATGGCATGTTGAAAGATCAAATTAAAATGATGCAACAACAGCTTCAAATGGCTCCTTCCAAAAATCAGATGCGCATGGCTCAAATGATGGGCGGGAGAAAGAAAATGCCTAAAATGCGCTAATGCATGTCCAAAATACCACACATCTATTCCACCGGATGGGATGAGTACGAACTCATTGATGCCGGAGGGGGAAAGAAACTCGAACGTTGGGGTAAAATCATCACTATTCGCCCTGAACTTCAAGCGTATTTTCATAGCGGATTGCCATTTACCGAATGGAAATCAATGGCTCATTGGGAATTCATTGAAAGCAAAAACCAACAAGGAAAGTGGAAAGCGTTGAAAAAAGACGTTCCTACCAAATGGACAATCTCCTACAAAAGACTGAAATTCAACATTGAACTTACCTCATTCAAACACCTTGGATTATTTCCAGAGCAACAAACGAATTGGGATTTTATTGATCAGAGACTTCAATCAGAGGATCGCTTTTTAAATCTTTTTGCATATACCGGTGCTGCTTCATGTGTTGCACGGAACAAAGGAGCTGATACCTATCATGTTGACTCTGTTAAATCAATGATTGCATGGGCGAAAGATAATATGGAATCTAGCCGATTATTAAATATTCGTTGGGTTCATGAAGACGCCTTGAAATTTATTCAACGAGAGGCAAAACGCGAACGGACCTTTAAAGGGATTTTAATGGACCCGCCCGCCTGGGGAATTGGCGCAAAAGGGGAAAAGTGGAAATTGGAAGATAAAATCGATGAACTTTTAGGTGCTGCCGCAGAGGTGTTGGATGAGAACGGGTTCTTAATCATGAATACCTACTCACCAACTGTTGATGGAACCCTTATACAAGAACTTGCTGAACTTTATTTTTCGGATAAGTCGATAGAAGTTTCTCAACTTCACATGGAAACTAAAAGTGAAAAAACGTTATATTACGGAGAATTACTTCGTGTGACGTAGTTTCGAGCTTAGAATTGCTGTTCTTGAATTGCGAGCTCAGAATTGCTGCACTAGAATTGCGAACTTAAAATTGCTAATGCATAACGACTCGTTCGCAACTCGCAATTATTCCATTCGCAACTCCAAACGTTCGCAACTCACAATTATTTCCATTCGCAACTCCAAACGTTCGCAACTCACAATTATTTCCATTCGCAACTCCAAACGTTCGCAACTCGCAACTCCTCCATTCGCAATTACCTCTGTTCGCAACTCACAATTATTCCATTCGCAACCCGCAAAAATTCCATTCGCAATTACCTAGGTTCGCAACCCGTAATTATTCCATTCGCAATTACCTAGGTTCGCAACTCGCAATTATTCAGTCGCAACTTAAATTTCTCAGGGTTCACAATTATAAAATCTAAATTCTTTTTTATATTTTTATTCTTTCCATAACTAAACCATACAAAAATTACCTATGAAAATTCTTAAAATTCAGGCTTTACGCGGTCCAAACATTTGGAGTATAACCCGTAAAAAATTAATTCAAATGCGCTTGGATCTCGAGGATCTGGAAGAAAAACCGACAAACAAAATAGCTGGTTTCAGAGAGCGAATCGAAAAGCTTATTCCAACTTTAATTGAGCATCGATGCTCCGAAGGTTGCAGAGGCGGATTTTTTCAACGAATTGATCGCGGAACTTGGATGGGACACGTTATCGAACACATTGCCTTGGAGATTCAAACACTGGCTGGAATGGATGTTGGTTTTGGGAGAACACGTGAAACAAAAACACCTGGTGTCTATAATGTTGTTTTTAATTACTTGGAGGAAAAAGTTGGTTTATATGCCGCTGAAGCATCTGTTCGCATAGCCGAAGCTCTCATTGCAGGAGAGGAATATGACTTGCAACGAGATATCCAAAAAATGAAAGAAATACGCGAGGATGTGCGTCTTGGGCCTAGCACAGGAAGCATTGTTGACGAAGCTGTTGCCCGAAATATCCCTTGGATTCGATTGGGGACTAATTCTTTGATTCAACTCGGATATGGTGTTCATCAAATGCGCTTTCAGGCGACCATAACCTGTAAAACTAGCAACATAGCCGTTGACATTGCGTGTAACAAGGAACAAACTAAAAAAATGTTAGATGCCGCCTCGATTCCCGTCGCGAAAGGCTCTATTTGTGTGGATGAGGAAGACTTGGAGGATACAATCAAAACGATTGGTTACCCAATTGTAATTAAACCTTTGGATGGTAATCATGGTAAAGGAGCTTCCATAAACGTTACGAATTGGGAAGATGCTGTAGCCGGGTTAGAATATGCAAAAAAATATTCTCGGAGAGTAATCGTTGAGCGTTTTATCACTGGATTTGACTTTCGTATTTTGGTTATCGACAACAAAGTAATTGCTGCAGCTCAGCGCGTTCCTGCTCACGTCGTTGGCAATGGAAAAGACAACATACAAGAGCTCATCGACGAAACAAACAAAGATCCAAGAAGAGGTTATGGTCACGAAAACGTTTTGACTGAAATCACGGTTGACCGAGATACGGAGGAGCTTTTGGAGAAAAAGAATTATACCCTTGAAACAATTCCCGCAGAAGGTGAGATTGTTTATTTGAAGTCAACTGCCAACCTCAGCACAGGTGGAACTTCGATTGATGTCACTGAATTGATGCACCCGGAAAACGTGTTCATGGCTGAGCGAATTTCTCGTGTAATCGGTTTGGACATTTGTGGAATTGACATTATGGCTGCGAATCTTACTGAATCGTTGAAAGAAAATGGTGGGGTTATTTTGGAAGTAAATGCTGCGCCTGGTTTCAGAATGCACCTGGCTCCATCGGAAGGACTTCCAAGAAACGTAGCTGCTCCGGTAATTGATATGCTTTATCCTCCTGGCAAACCGTCTCTTATTCCGATTATTGCGATAACAGGAACAAATGGAAAAACGACAACAACTCGTTTAATCTCGCATATTGTTAAGAATAACGGTTACCGTGTTGGTTTTACCACTTCGGATGGAATTTACATCCAAAATCACATGATGGAAAAAGGCGACACCACCGGTCCCATAAGTGCAGAATATATTTTGAAAGACCCAAATGTAGAATTTGCCGTATTGGAAACTGCCCGAGGTGGAATTCTCCGCTCCGGTTTGGGCTTCAGTCGATGCGACATTGGTGTGATTACAAATATTCAAGAAGATCACCTCGGAATTAGTGATATTCATAACTTGAAAGATTTATCTCGTGTTAAATCGGTCGTGGTTGACAGTATCAAAAAAGATGGTTGGGCTGTTCTGAACGGAGAGGACGAAAATTGCTTGGAAATCGCTAAGAATTTACGTTGTAATGTGGCACTTTTCAGTTTGGATGAAAATTGTCCGGCTATCGTTGAGCATTGTAAAAACGGTGGAATAGCGGCTATTTATGAAAATGGATTCATCACCATCAAAAAAGGAGATTGGAAATTCAGAGTAGAACGAGCAACGCATATTCCGTTAACCATGAACGGAAAAGCAAGATTTATGATTTACAACGTTCTTGCTGCTACACTTGCCTCCTATTTGTATGGGTTTAAAACGGAAGACATCAAACTTTCACTTGCCACTTTCCTTCCCGGAGCAGCACAAACGCCTGGACGAATGAATATTTTTGAATTCTCGAAATTCAAGGTGATGATCGACTTTGCGCACAACCCGAATGGATACCGCGGAATTGAAGATTTCTTGAAATCTGTTGAGGCAACACGAAAGATTGGAATCATTTCAGGCGTTGGAGATAGAAGAGACGAGGACATCAAGGAATGTGCTCGAATTGCCGCTCGGATGTTTGATCATATCATTATTCGTCAGGAAAAACACTTACGCGGTAGAACAGAACAGGAAATTGTAAATTTAATTGTAGAGGGGATTCAAGAATCCAACTCGTCCGTTTCTTTCGAAGTTGTTTCTTTGGAGGTTGAAGCCATCAGACACGCGATTTCTTTGGCGCAAGAAGGCACCTTCATAACTGCCTTGAGCGATTTCATTGATAATGCAATCGATGTAGTTCAGGGTTATTTAGATGCAGAGATTGAAAATGGGGTAATTTCTTAATTGAAAGAATATTTAAAAACGAAAATATTGAAGTTGTAACCAAAAATGGATTTAGTCCCTATATTGGCCCGAAAAATTAATATCTTCAAAATATGAATAAACAACGCGAAAAATTAATGGCGGACTTACAACGTCTACTCGAAACGAAAGATTTCAAATCAGAGGAGGATCTTCGTAAGTTTATGAACACCATGGTCGGACAAAAAGTTCCTTCCTTCCCAAAGGAAACGCTGAATAAAAAAGAACAAGCACAAGATTTAGTTTT
>JBIIVA010000238.1:0-3316 GCA_044339705.1 Crocinitomicaceae bacterium | reverse complement strand
ACAACTTCAAAAACTCATCAAAACCAACAATTACAAGTTTTTGTACCGTTGTATTCTTCTCAAGTATTTTCTCAAATGATTTTAAATTTCCAGATTTGATTTTTTCAAATTCGCTTTTCGTGTTTTCAAATTGTTTTTTCAAAGAAGCGATATTTTCCAATTGCGTGGAGGAAGGAGCTCCGTAATACGATGAAATTGTCCCGTATATATCATTCAATTTTTCTCTTAATTGAGGTTCCCCAGCACCGACATAGTTGTCTCCTTTAGTTACAACTAGTTTATCGCGTAAAGCATCTAGCTCGGTGCTAAGTTTGTCAATGGTTTTATTTGGTGCACTGTTTTTCTTTTTGAACTCTTCAACTTTTTCGTCCCATTGATCAATTTGGTAAACGAAGTAAGCCAAATCTTGAACGAAATCAAAGAGCTCTTTTGTTACCCTTTGTTGTTCAGTTCGTTCGCTTAGTGTAAATGTTGAATTCGGATCGTATTGAACTTCTATTTCCTTTTCAAAAACTTCGCTTCCTTTCGTGATTTTCACCTTGTACTTACCAGCTTTAACTGTAGGAGCTCCTGCAACAGAAAATCCTTTTCCTTTGGCCACTTTTGGAGCAAGTGCATTGAACCCCCATTCAATCGTGTTGATACCCTTTTGTTTGCCTGCTTCTAGTTTTGAAACCAAATTCCCATTCATATCAACGATTTCTGCAGTCATTTTACCGAACGTATGACGTTTTGGAAGGAAATAATTAATCTTTGCATTGGACGACGGATTATCGCCAACAAATTGATTTTCAGAGGCCGTTCCACCAAAATTGCTTTTTTCACTGATTGTAAACGGTTTTGTATCAAAGAAAGTCAAACTAGATTTCAACAGACTTTCACTTATGTTACGAAGTGGTGAAATGTCATCCAAAATGATAATTCCTCTTCCGTGCGTAGCAGCTACAAGTGAATTCTTCTCAGGGTGCAATTCTAAATAGTGGACAGCTACTTTCGGAAAATTATTCGTAAACGGCGACCAATTTGCTCCTCCATCCAACGTAATATGCAAGCCATTTTCAGCACCAATAAAAAGAAGATTTTGATTTTTATAGTCTTCCTGTATATTGCGAACAAATGAACCAATATCAGATGTGGAGATTGACTTCCATGTCTTTCCGAAATCCGTTGTTTTGTATATGTATGGTTGATAATCATTCTTCGCATGGCCATCAAAAACAGCGTATGCAATTTCTTTTCCGTGAACACTCGCTTCAATGTGATAGCACCATGTATTTGCAGGTAAACCAACAATGTTCTTCGTTAGATTCGTCCAATTTTTTCCGCCATCTTGGGTTAACTGAACATTTCCATCATCCGTTCCTACCCAAATAACTTGATCAGTTAAAGGAGATTCAGCAATGGTAAAAATCGTACAGTGATTTTCCGCTCCCGAATTATCAGCTGATAGCCCACCTGATTCTTCTTGATTTTGTTTGGTTTTATCGTTGGTAGTAAGATCTGGAGAAATTTTCTTCCAGCTATCACCACGATCCTCTGAAATGTGAACGAACTGACTTCCTGCATACAAACGATTTGGCTGATGTTTGCTTGTTGTTATGGCTGCATTCCAATTGAAACGCAATTTTGGATCACCATCAACCGGATATGGTTTCACGACTTTCAATTGTTGTTTCGCTACGTCAAAACGCCAAATGGCTTCTGCACCTTGCATTTCTGAATAAACTACATTTGGATCAGTCGGATGCGGATAAACTCGAAAACCATCACCTTGTCCAACCAATTCCCAATCTCTTGATTCAACGCCACCAGGACTAGCTGAAGGTCCAAACCACGAATTATTGTCCTGTAATCCACCATAAACATAAAAAGGTGTTCGGTTGTCAACGCTAACGTGGTAGAATTGGCTTAAGGGCAAATTTTCAACAATTTCCAAACTCGATCCACCATCGAGAGAACGATACAACCCACCATCAGTCGCGGCAAACATTTTACTCGAATTGGCATGATCGAATACGATATCATGAATATCGGAGTGCATGGAACCTAGATTTTTAAATGTTTTTCCTCCATCTCGACTGATTGACCCAAAAAGTCCTGCTTTCGTAACTATTTCTGGGTTTTTGGGATCAACTGTAATTCGAGAAAAATAAAACGGTCGAACTGTCAAGGCGAAATCACCATTCAAAAATTTCCAGTTGGCACCACCATCATCGGATCGATATAAGCCTTTTTCCTCTTTCTTCTCTGCTTCCATTACGGCATAAACGATTTGAGGATTAGAAGGAGCAACCGTTACGGCAATTCTACCTAATTTTCCTTTCGGTAAACCATTCTGCAATTTTTGCCATGTTTTTCCTCCATCGGTAGATTTGTAAAGAGCACTGTTTAATCCACCTGAATTGAATGAATGAGCCGTTCTTCGAAACTCCCAAAAAGCAGCGTAAAGTACATCGGGATTCGATGGATCCATTACCAATTCAGAGCAACCTGTCGTATTGTTAACGAAAAGAATTTTGTTCCATGTTTTACCTCCATCTTCCGTTTTGTAAACTCCACGATCATCGCTATTTCCCCAAAGAGCCCCAAGCGCAGCGACATAAATGACGTTCGAATTCTTCGGATGAATTTGAATGGATGCGATGCGATCCGTTTTTTCGAGACCCATTTTTGTCCAATTCTTACCTCCATCATTGGTTTTGTAAATCCCATCACCAACAGAGACACTGTTTCGTGTCCATGTTTCACCTGTTCCAACCCAATACGTGTTATCAGGATCGTTTGGATCAATTGTCACCACCCCAATTGATTGGCAATATCCATCAAAAATGGATGTAAAACGTACGCCGCCATCTTGTGATTTCCAAACACCGCCTCCAGCGGAACCGATTAATACAATGTTGGAATTCTTTGGGTGTAATTCAACGTCGGAAACACGACCACTCATTAGTGCGGGACCAATGTGTCGTGCTTTCAAATCGCCAAAATATTCTCCAGCAACCATTTTCTCCTGCGACAAGGCAGAAAGAGACACACCCGTTAAGAGTGTAAAAAACGCTAATCGAAACATACTTTTAAATTATTTCTTAGGAAACTTAAAATCTTTTTCGTCGAAAGTCGGATTGATTTCAACTTTATCAAATTGCACCACTTGGGCACCTTCATCTTTCATTCCATTACTATTAGAGAAGGCGATGTAAACGCCATTTACCTCTTGATAATCGCTGAATTTGGCTTGTGAAATTTTTCCTTTCATTTCACCCTCCTTGATTTCTGACTCAACTAAAACGGGGACATTATTTTCTTTATACAAGTA
>JBIIVA010000151.1:0-6194 GCA_044339705.1 Crocinitomicaceae bacterium | reverse complement strand
TTCAACATTAGGAACTTCTTGACCCTCTACTAACATCGTTTTTTTCTCCAATTTGATTTTATTGCATTCCGTACCTTCAACTTTTTCGGTTCCAAGAAGTGTTGCTGTATATCCTAATGATTTGTAGTTGATTAATGCGTTTGGAAATTCTTTCATCGCGCGTTTTGCATTTTCTGAATTTTCTGCGGTTCCTTCTTCTGGTTCCATCGTCATGAAATTGGTTGACCAACTTTTCTCTCCGTCAAAAGCACCCATCGTCATCGTGTTGCCCATAAAAGTAACCTTTGTATACATCCGGCCATCTCTTAACGTAACAACTTCAACTGGTATTTTCATTCCACCTTGCTCTACGTTTGCGGTCATACGCATTCCGTTTACAGCATCCCATTTTTTGCCACCAATGGCTTCGTGGTAAGCTTTAATGATTTCATCAACATTTTGAGCTACAAGCGACTGAACAGAGGCAAAACCCAAGAATAAAAAGAGTAAATTTTTCATTTTAATTTATTTAGTTAATCAAAGATAGTTTTCTTTTATAACTCGGAATTCATTAAGACGAAATAAATCATCGAATTAATCTTATTCCAAGAAGATTAATGTAATTTTTTTTCCTGTAAGTGAGTCAAATGCATGGACAATAGCGACGCCATATCTTTTACATTTTTTAAACGATCATCTTTATGGTGAAGTGCTAATTCCATTGCGAGTTGCTTGGTTTTTTCAGGAGTTGAAAGGGTTTGATTCATCATTGTTTTGAATAAATCCTGCAAATTTTCCTGAGAATGTTTTATTCGACGAAGTATTCGAGATCTTTCCTCAATTCGGTATTGATTTATTGATTTTTCATTTAGCACCTCTAAACTTAATTTTACCAATTGACCATTTTCTTTAAAGAACTGAGGAAGATAGAACTTTTTTCTTCCTTCGTAACATTGTTGATCGAAATCAATGGATCGAATGCGGTATTGAACGTCGTCAAAATCATGTGTCAATTCAATAACATAATTATAGGAGCGCATATCGCCAAGCAGGGTGTAGAAACAGCGTTCGTTGAACTTGATAAACTCCTTTGCCAAACGCGTTTTGTTGGTTTTTGTATGATTTAATTCAAATTGCAAAAAATCATCACCCGGTATACCTGAAATATGTTCCTCGATTAAGGTATTTCTATCAATAAAATAATTTATTTTATTGGGTGATAAAATATCTTCTAACTCCAAACCGAAAATCCTCGACAAATCGGTTTTTTTGACATAAAAATAGTCGTAATTATCGTTGAAATTGTTAATGATTTTTACCCGAAATGGATTTGAATTCCCAAAGAGGCAAAAATCAACGCGATCTACTCGCAGATGTTCTATCACACTAATATCCCCTTCTGTTTTAAGAAGACTATAAATGTAGCATAGTCCTTTATTTATTTCTTCATAATCCTCTTGGTCATACATGACTGAAATCCAAAGTGTTTTACCAATTGGAAAAGCTTCTTTATAGCGCAAAAGTGCATCGTAATCGAGTGGTAGTTTTTCGATACGACCATACTCGTCCAAATAGGACTCAACTTGCCTTGTTAGAGGATAACAAGCCTTTTTTAATTGCGGTTCATGCATTTATCGAATAGAAATAATGGTAGGTTCAATAGGTTCTGTATGTTAAATCAGAAATTATTCACTAAAATGAAATAGCAGAATGAACGAATGAAATCAATCCTTATTTCATAAAATTCCCAGCAACAATCAAATCCTTTGTTCCGTGCGTCCAAGAATAGAATCCTTCGCCAGATTTCACGCCTTTTTTACCAGCCGTAACCATATTTACTAATAATGGACAAGGAGCGTATTTTGGGTTTCCGAAGCCATCTTGTAATACATGTAAAATTGCCAAGCAAACATCCAAGCCAATGAAATCAGCCAATTGAAGTGGTCCCATCGGATGCGCCATTCCCAATTTCATAACCGTATCGATTTCTTCAACACCAGCAACGCCTTCATACAACGTATAAATCGCTTCGTTGATCATTGGCATTAAAATTCTGTTCGCGACAAAACCAGGGTAATCGTTTACTTCAACTGGAACTTTCGCCAATTTTTTGGAAGTTTCCATGATAAGTTCGGTAACCTCGTCTGAAGTGGAATAACCACGAATGATTTCAACTAGTTTCATCACTGGAACCGGATTCATGAAGTGCATTCCAATTACTTTATCAGCGCGATTAGTGACAGATGCAATTTTTGTAATTGAAATGGATGATGTATTGGTAGCCAATATCACAGATGGATCAGTAACTTCATCTAATTCTTTGAAAATCTTAAGTTTTAGATCAATATTTTCTGTTGCCGCTTCCACAACCAATTGAACACCTGAAACTCCTTCTTGAATTGACGTAAAGGTTTTCAAATTATTCAATGTCGCAGTTTTTTCATCCTTAGTTAAAGAGCCTTTCGCAACTTGTCGATCTAAATTCTTCCCAATTGTTGCAATTGCCTTTTCCAAAGCGGGAGCCGATACATCAATTAAATTAACGTGATAACCAAATTGCGCGAACACGTGAGCGATTCCATTTCCCATCGTTCCGGCACCAATAACAGCGACATTTTTCATTTTTTATTTTTTATTTTTTTGATGAGCAAATATAACAACTTGGATTTTACGGAATGACTTCCAATTGGTAATAGTTAACAATTCAACGAGGAAAGCTTCTTTAAAAGCAATTATCGAAGTGGCTGATTTTGGGTAAATTTGTTTTAATGCCGCTAAATAATTCAACATTTTTATCTGATAAAAGCAAGTCGACACATATTGTTAGCTTCTTGTTTATTGGTTGGGTTCTAACGCTGCCATTCGGTTCAAACATTATTGGAATTTCGATTGGATTTTTGACGATCTACCCAAATTTATTATTGGCCCTGGCCCTTTTACCATTTTGTTTTATTGCGGTAAGGAAATTCAATCGTTTGGAATTAATGACACTTGGTTTCTTATTGATTTGGATGATTTATGCTATTGTTTCTTCGATAAAAGGAATTTCGTCTGAGGCAATCTTTGATATCCGATCCTTGGTTATGCAATTCATGTTTAGCTTCATTTTAATCGGCTCATTTCATATTTTAGGTCAGCTAGATTTTTTAAAGATTGTCAAACTAGGATTCAGGTGTTTTTTATTCGTTTTGCTTTTCTCAGGAATTTTGGAATTTCTCACCGGAATTCACTTTGCGGGGCATAAGACTGCTGAACTTCTTCAATTACCTGTCGGTAATACATTTTATGCGCCGATGTTTATTTACGACAATCAAAACGATTATTTGACTTATTTGATTTTTATCTTTTTGATTTTAAACACAATCGATAAAGAAATTCAAAATAATTTCTTGTTTCAAATTTTAATTTCATTGGTCATTTTTGTTTTTTCGACGTTTGCCGATTCCAATTTTGCGAAAATTATCAGTGGTGGGATTATCGTTTTCTTACTTTTGAAATTAGCCTTTGTTCATTTGAAAATAAATGGTTTAAAATACATTAATCCCTATTTGATTGTTGCGCTGTTTTTTGGAATTACGGTTCTTCACAATCGTCTTTATATTGGGCCAAAATATGAGAACGGCGCAAATTATCGATTAAATGGTATTTCCATGATTGAAAGACAAGACGGAAAACTAAAAATAGTTTCTTTTCAAAATCACCTTTCGAAAAAAGAAAAAAATGAGTTGATCGCCGCTCTTGACTCAATAAACACAAAAAGCCCAACCGGCTCAATAAATTTGCGTAAAAATTTGATTCTAAACGGAATTGACTTTATTAAATCCGCTCCTGTTCTCGGAATTGGTCCTGGTGGTTATGCTCAAAAATGCAAGTCGAAACAAAACAACTATTTTGTTCATGCCCATACTTCTCCACATAATTTCCCAATTGAAATTATCAGCCAGTTCGGATTATTTGGTTGGCTTTATTTTTCGTTTTTGATTTTCATTTGTGTGTCCTTTTTTCAAATTCGAACTTCTATTTCTTCCGCTGAAAAAATTGCATTGATTTTCTTGATGGTTTCACTTCCTTTTTTATGGATGATGCCTTCTTCTTATTTATATCTCTCAATAAATTGGCTTTTATTACCGATTTTAGCAATTCAATTGTCTATTTTTCAAACCAAACGAGTTGACGACAACTAGCAAGACATATTACCGAAATTTTTTGACGATGTTGTCTGGGAATACCTTAAGTCAACTCATCCCTTTTTTAATTGCCCCTATTTTAGCACGCGTTTTTTCACCAGAAGAATTTGCTGTTTTGGCAAACTTTCTTGCCATTGTTGGCGTGATTGGAATTGTATCAACTGGTCGACTTGAGCTTGCTATTCCTATTCCCGTTGAACATCATAAAGCTAAAGAGATTGCTTTTACAGGGTTTGCTATTACAGTTTTGTTGGGGATTTTGAGTGTTTTAATCCCTGTTTTTGCTTACCAAATCGGTGAAATGTATAACGATAAACAGTTACCGAATTATTTGTGGTTAGTTCCACTTTCAGTGATAAGTTTTGGGTTACTTGGGATAACAAATAATTGGAATTTAAGACACGAGCGATTTCATTTGATTTCAATTGGAAAAATAACTCAATCCCTAGTAAATAATGGACTAGCGACAGTGCTTGGGTATATTGGATGGGGCATTAATGGATTGATTTTCGCCTGGCTGTTGTCGCAATATTTGAATATTTTCGTTTTGCTAATCGGAGTCAATAAAAAAGTGAACTACAACGATTTTAGTGTGATTACTGTAAAGACAACATTGAAGGAATATAAGGATTTCCCACTAATCAATTCACTTCATGCATTTACAGATATTTTTATTACACAATTTCTTCTTTATTGGTTGATTTCTAGTTATTTTGGCTTTTTAGAATTGGGACTATTTGCTATGATGAATAAATATGTCCGAGCACCAATTGTATTAATTTCGAGTTCAGTTTCACAATTGTTTTATGTTGAGGCAGGAAAAGCAATTCATGCGCGAAAATCTTTATTTCCAATTTTGAAAAAAACCATTAAGACTTCGGTTATTTTTGCCATTCCATTTTTACTGATTTTGGTCTTTTTCGGACCGCTCATTTTTAAAATTTATCTCGGTGAAAAATGGGAAATAGCTGGAGTTTATGCTCGCTGTGTAGCACCCATGTTATTGCTTTATTTCATACTTTCACCAATTTCAGGCCTTCCCATATTATTAAACAAACAAAAAGGTGCTTTTGTGATTAGTCTAATTGGATATTCTTTCACGGTTTTAGCTATTTTCATTGGAATTTGGCAACAACTTTCTTTTGAAAATACACTTTGGCTCTATGGTAGTGCCTTTTCACTTTTTTATCTTGGAAATTTAACTTGGTACTTTAGCTTGATTAAAAAACAACATGCAGGTCTTAATTAATGGATTACCTTTATTTTCGAAACGATTAGCTGAAGAACTTCAGAAATTCGATCCTGAGTCCAAGTATATTTTTTTGGACACCTATAATTCCAAATGGGATCAACTCAAGTTTTTTCTTCAAATCCCCTTTTCAGATCTTGTCATTTCAATGAATGGAGTGACTGACAACAGTGGTAGTTTGAACTTGGTTTTGAAATGGAAAAAAAAGTTGATTCTTCAATGGATGGGAACGGATGCGCTACTCGCAATGGATCGATATAAAAATAAAACGATTGAGCGAAAATACATTGATTATTCATACAACTTTGTAGATTCCGAATGGTTGATGGAAGAGGTGAAGAGTGTTAATCTTGAACCTGAATATCTACATTTTAAATCGGTGGTCGTAAAACCTAATTCAACGATTTATAAACGGATTTCTGTAATGAGTTATGTTGCTGAAAATCGACAAGCATTTTATGGAATGGAACGAATTTCAAAATTGGCAAAAGCATTTCCTGAGATTGATTTTCAATTGTTTGGTTTGTCAAAATCAGATTTTCCAATAACTTCAAACGTGCATTTAAACGGCTGGGTAAGTGCTGATGAATTTGAAAATCGACTTCGTGAAACACCAATTTTTCTCCGTTTAACAGAACACGATGGATTTTCTGTTTCTGTAATTGAAGCATTAGGAGCGGGCTGTGAAGTGATCATGTCTTTGCCTTTTGATTTGACTTATTTAGCAAGAAACATCAATGAAGCGATTGAAGGAATGAAGAAATTGATTGAAAAAATCG
>JBIIVA010000009.1:0-32338 GCA_044339705.1 Crocinitomicaceae bacterium | reverse complement strand
CTATTTAATGGGCTTTCTTGTCTCTATCAGGATAACAATAATAAAATTTGGGTAGGAAGTGAACGTGGATTATCTGGTTTTGATCCAAGCCGGGTAGGATTTCTTGGAATAGGCCCAAGCGGGAATTTAAAAAAAGGTCTTCCCTCTCCAAATGTATGGTGTTTTTCAGAGGATCCAAGTGCCAAATACGTCTTTGTCGGAACAGATGTTGGCGTATCACGATTTAACCGAAAAACAGGTAGTTTTGATCAGTTTAACCGTTCAATTGGAACTGCTGCAAATAGCCAAACAGGTAAAGAAGTCGTTTTGAGTATTTACAGTCTTTCAGAAAATCGCGTTTTAGTTGGTTGCCTGGATGGCTTATACGAACTTCAAATAAATGGTTCGGCCAACTTTTCCTATCGAAAATTAAATTATATCCCAGGAGAATTTGCCCAAAAACACGATCGGGTTTATTCGATAGTTCCTTATAAAACAGAACAATTCTTTCTTGCTACGAAAGGTGGGGTAATTCTCTACGACTTAAAAAAGAATAAATCCAGAATTTTCGAACACGACCCCCAAGACATCAAAAATTCAATATCAATAGGTGTTTGCCGCGTTGCTTATAAAGATAAAAAAGGCAAATTTTGGTTTGCAACAAGTGGAGGAGGTTTAAATTACTTTTCAGAAAGTAAACAAAAGATAGTTCCTCACCCCATCAATTCCGTTTTTATTCGCTACGTAAAAGACTATGTTAGCACGATTTGTCACACATCTGGAAATGAATATTGGCTTGGAACTTTTGGCAGTGGGTTAGTGCAAATTAATTTAAAATCAAACAGCATAAAAATTATAGGAAAAAAGCAAGGGTTACCGAATAACGTAATCTATGGCTTGCTCGAGGATTCTTATAATCTATTATGGATGAGTACCAATCGCGGTATAGCATCCTATAATCGTAAAACAGGTTTAGTCAACAACTACAAGGAGGTTCATGGTCTAGTTAGTAATGAATTCAATTCAAATGCTTTTTATCAGTCTCGTAAAGGAGAATTGTTTTTCGGGGGAATAAATGGATACAATTATTTTTTTCCGGGTAATTTGTCGAAGTCCTCTGATGACTTGCAAGTAATCATTTCCAAGTTTAAACTCAATAAAAACTGGTTGAAGCCGGGAGATGAAGTTTCTCCGTTATTGAAAGTAATTGCCAAAACGAATTCGCTTGAGTTAGATTATAAACATCGTAGTTTCACGATTCGTTTTCAAACCAATGATTTATGTAATCCACAACTGGTTAACTACAAGTATATTCTTGAAGGGTCGGATGCCGGTGAGATCCTCTTGAACAATACGAATGAAGTTTCTTTTAACTCCTTGTCTCCTGGCGAATATACATTGAAAATTTATGCTCGTCTTGGTGACGGAAGTTGGAGTAAATCACCCGCTACTCTTCATTTGATTATAAATTCGCCTTATTGGGCTACATGGTGGTTTTGGATTATTGTTGCTGTTATTCTTTCTATCCTAACGTTGATAATTTTCAGAAGAAGAATTGAATTGGCGCGAAGAGAACAAGTTAGACTCGAATTAAAAATTGCAGAAAGAACGCGCGAAATACGCCAACAAAAGACGCAAATTGAAGAAGCGAATATATTGATTGAAGCCGAGAAAAACAAGGTTTTAGAGCAGCAAGAATTACTTCAAATTGAAAAAGATAAAGTTGAAAAATGGTTGAGTAATACACTTCCTGCTGAGGCCGTAATTGAGTTGAAAAGAAGTGGCAAGGTTCAAGCAAATAGTTTTAAAGTTGTTTCTGTTCTGTTTACCGATGTTGTTGGGTTTACCAAAATATCCGAGACGATGAGCGCGAATAGATTGGTAAATAAATTAGATGTGCTTTTCCGAAAATTCGATGAAATCATTGAGAATAATAACCTGGAAAAAATAAAAACAATTGGTGACGCATACATGTGTGCAGGTGGAGTGCCAACTGAAAATTCGACAAATCCAATTGATGCCTGCACTGCGGCCGTTCAGATTCAAGACTACATGTCAAAAATAAAGTTTGATGCCATTGCAAATCATGAGGATTATTGGGAAATTCGTCTTGGCATCAATACGGGGCCAGTTACAGCCGGAATCATCGGGAATTTGAGATTAGCGTATGACGTTTGGGGTTCTACTGTGAATTTGGCACAGCGAATGGAAATGTTGAGTCAGCCGGGAAAGGTTACAATTACAGGATCAACTTTCAATTATATTGAGCCATTCTTCGAATGTGAATTCAAAGGGCGTGTGCAATCCAAGGCAAAAACAATGGTTGATATGTATGAGGTTGTTCGAATCAAGCCTGAACTATCAATTAATGGAGAAGGATTGGTCCCAAATACTCGATTTGAAGAGATTAAGAAACTCCACCATTACAGTACAATAAAGTATTATAAAACGGAACATCAGGTTTTAAAAATACTGGAAAAAGGACTTTCGGACAAACTTTATTATCACTCCATAAAACACACAAAAGACGTTGTTAAATCTGTTGAGCGAATCGCTTTATTGGAGGGAGTTACCGACGAAGGATTATTTCTGCTGAAAACTGCAGCCATTTTGCATGATGCCGGTTTTATTGAAAGGTATGAACACAATGAGGAAATTGGAGCAAGAATGGCGCGTGAATTGTTGCCGAAATATGGATATACCGAGCAACACATTAAAACCATTGTTGAATTAATTCATGTTACTGAGATTCCGCACCGACCAATCAACAAACTTCAAGAAATTATCTGTGATGCTGACCTAGATTATCTGGGACGAGATGATTTTGAAGAAATTGCGGATCGATTAAGGAGGGAATTAAGAGAAATGAATAAAATTGACAGTGATCGCAAATGGGATGAAATTCAAATTACGTTTTTAGAAAACCACCATTATTTTACCCAAACATCTATTGAATCTCGGCAAAAAAAGAAACAGGAGAACATACAAAGAGTACGCGAAAGACTCGAAAGAAATGAGTATGTTGATTAGGACTTATCCTTTTTTTTCTTCCCAAAAATCGAAAAAGTATATTGTAAATTCAAAACTTGTCGATTTTCTAATCGCGGTAAATTTATTCTCTTGTCAAAAAAGTAACCCAATTGCAGCTCATGAGGTCCTTTCAAATTAATATCAATCCCCACAAACGAACGAATACGCGTAAATCGTTGGCCATATAGACCAATGCTTGGATTGTAAAAAAACTCAGAACTTAAAACGGGGCTAAGTATACTTCCTTTAATATCATAAACCAAACTTGGCTTAAATCGAATGGCATTATCAAACTCCGGCTCATAGTTCGCATTGATTCCTCTAAACGAGTATTGATATCGAAACCTAAATCCAAGTGATAAACGCTTAATCTCTTTTTCGAACTGCAAATTAAAATTAATGCGATGATTGCTGGTATAGTTCCCATTATTTTCTCGATTTGCGATAAAACGATAGTCAAGAGATGGTTTAAACCAATCAACCACTTTAAATTTCAAACTTAATTGTGGAAATACCGTAACCAATTTTAAATCTTGAAAGCGATTTGTCAAACTCACACCCCAATCTATTTTCTTGGTAATTCTACCACGTATAGCATTCTCAGTCCAAACTTGAAAAGATGTTCCTTGCCCGAAAACTCGTAAGCACAAAAATGCTGCAAAGAGAAATAAATAAAATCTTTTAATCACAACTTTTTGATGTAGATAGTATCTAGGTCAAAGACCTGATTCTTTTCTGTAATCTCAACCTCGGTAATTTTTTCCTTTGTACCGCTCAAACAGGTCGAACAATCCTCGTAAACAAAAACAGAATATTTCCCTTTCTGTAGGTAGCGAAATTCGAATGTTCCATCATAACTTGTGCTAATATCATCATCATAAAAGGTACTTTGATCACCATAAATGATGTAAACGTTTTGGTCTGGCGCAGGGTATTCAGCAATGACATTTCCTAAACTATTGTATAGTTGTTCCATTACAACCCCTTTAATTGTGGATGTTCCACCTTCCCCCGGAACTTTTTTACAAGATATAAGAGCTATCGCCAAAAGTGCGAAAAGAAATAATTTATTCATAAGTGTTTAATTGTTTTTTAATGGTCATTTTGGATCGCGTTAGCAAACACGTTCACGAATTCAAAGATATAATAAAACTAGGCTTCGGGTTACATTGCAACTTTTGGATTTTTTCATTAACTTTCGACGATAAACTATTTTAAATGAAGCAATTTTTATTGTTTTTATTTCTTTTAACCTCAAATCTTTATATTCTTGGACAGGTCGTAATCAATGAATATTCATGCTCCAATGTCTCAGGAGTCACCGATGCATATGGAGAGCGAGAGGATTGGATTGAATTATACAACACAACAGCATCGTCAGTAAACCTAACAGGTTGGTACCTATCTGACAAAGCAAGCAACTTGACGAAATGGATGATTCCAAGTGGTTCTGTAAATTCGAATGGATTTAAAATGGTTTATTGCTCCAAAAGAAATACGGTAAACGGAAACCAATATCACCCAAATTTTAGTTTGACTCAAACAGGCAACGATTGGATCATATTGAGTAACCCTTCCGGAATCGTTGTCGATTCTTTTAAAATAGTTCACATGACCAAAGCAAACCATTCCGTTGGAAGGTCAACGAATGGAGCTTCTGATTTCAAACTTTTTACAACTCCTACTCCAAATGCAAACAATACCGGTGCCCAAAGTTTTTACACCCCAAAACCCGTTTTTAATCTACAGGCAGGGTTTTATCCAAGTGCTGTAAATGTTTCCATTACATGTTCTGATCCTACGGCAACCATACGATACACGCTGAATGGAAATGATCCAACAAATACCTCTCCTCTTTACTCCGGTCCAATTTCAATTAATTCTACAACTGTATTAAGAGCAGCAGCATTTAGTGCAAATTTGCAGTCTTTTACCGAAACAAATACTTACTTCATAAATGTAACTCATACGATTCCCGTTGTTTCTGTTTGTAGTCAAGGAGTTTTTAGCCTGGTGGCAAATGGAAGTCAAAATCCACCAGATCGCATTGGAGCTTTTGAACTCTTCGAAGAAAATGGAGCATTCATAGATGAAGGACAAGGTGATTTTAACAAACACGGCAATGATTCTTGGGCCTATGATCAGCGTGGCTTCGATTACATCATGCGGGATGAATATGGATACAATGGAGATTTAGAACACCAAATATTCCCTGAAAAAACAAGAGATAAATTTCAGCGTGTTATTTTAAAGCCTGCTGCTAGTGACAATTATCCTTTTGAAAATGGAGGGGCTCATATTCGGGATGCATTCATACATACCCTGTCCATTCGCGCAGATATGAAATTGGACGAACGCACTTGGCGACCATGTATCGTTTATTTGAATGGACAATACTGGGGAGTTTATGAAATCCGAGAGAAGGCTGATGACAATGATTATACCGATTATTACTACAATCAAGATAAGTTCGATTTGTATTATCTCAAAACATGGGGAAATACATGGGAAGATTATGGTGCTCCAAACGCGTTGAATGAATGGAATACTCTAACCAATTTCATTCAGAATAATAATATGGGAAACCCAATTAATTTCAACTATGTAGATAGTCTTTTAAATTGGGAATCACTTTGCGATTATTTCATGTTTAATTCCTATGTCGTAAACCAAGATTGGTTGAATTGGAATACGGCTTGGTGGAGAGGAACAAATCTTGCGGGAGATAAAAAAAGATGGCGTTACACATTATGGGATATGGATGCTACATTTGGGCATTACATTAATTTTACCGGTATCCCTGATGATTCTCCGAATGCCGACCCTTGTAACGCTGAAAATCTTCCTAATCCGGGTGGTCAAGGTCATACTGAAATTATGCAAAAACTGATTAATGAGAATGACAGTGTAAATCACTATTACATCACCCGTTATGCAGATCTTCTTAACACTAAATTTTCATGTGGTTTCTTAATTCCTCTTTTAGATAGTATGGTAAATGAAATTGCACCGGAAATGACGGCTCAATGTCAAAAATGGGGAGGAAGTTACAATGGGTGGCAGTCAAATGTTCAAACATTGCGGGATTTTATAAATGCACGCTGTACAGCACTTACTCAAGGATTAGTAGATTGCTACTCATTGACGGGACCATTTGCCACGACTTTTGATGTTTCACCGGCAAATTCAGGAAAAATAAAAGTCAACTCTGTTTGGGCGCCATCCTATCCTTGGTCAACAAACTATTTCGGAGGAATTCAAACCAATGTGATTGCACAAGCCAATACAGGTTATATTTTTGATCACTGGGAGTTTACAACCGGCCCAATGAATCTACCCGTATCTAGTGATACCAATAGTCTAACAATCAACAGTCCTGAAAATATTGTTGCTGTTTTTGTTCTTGATAATCCGGATTTAGATGGAGATGGATGCCTGAATGTCGATGAAATAGCTGCCGGAACAAATCCAAATTTAGCTGATACAGATAGTGATGGTCAAAATGACTGCGCTGAAATCGGCCCTGATCCAACAAATCCATTAGATGCTGACGGAGATGGAACTATTGACGCGCTTGAATCCTCTAATGTTGATGCGGATGGAGATGGTGTAAACAATGAACAAGACCCGGCAAATACCGATCCATGTATTCCAAATCCGAATGCAGGTAATTGCGACATGGACGGGGATGGATTGACGAATTCAGAAGAAAATATTGCAGGAACAAATACGGATAATCCAGATACAGATGGTGACGGAATCAATGATGGTGATGAGGTGAATGGTACCACCGATCCGCTTGATCCCTGTGACCCGGCTAATTCATTGCCTGAGTGTAATATCGATGCGGATGGTGATGGTTTAACAGACGCCCAAGAAAGTGTTTTAGGAACTGATCCAACAAATGCTGATACCGATGGAGACGGATTAAATGATGGCTCAGAAGTGACAAACAACAGTAACCCGTTGGATTTTTGTGATCCAAATTCAAATACACCGGATTGCGCAAACGGAATTCACATCCCAACGGCTTTTACACCAAATGCAAGTGGTAATCCGGAAAATGATGTTTATCAAATCATCGTAGGAAAAAATATTGAAAAAATTGATTTCAAAATATTTGATCGTTGGGGAAATCTCCTTTTTCGCTCGGATAAAAAAGACTTTAAATGGGATGGGAGCTATAAATCCAAACCCTGCAATAGTGGTGTCTATGCCTACATCGTTGAGGTCACTTACAGCGATGGATTATCAGAAACGCTTTCTGGGAATATAACCTTATTGAGATAAGAAATGAAACAAATCATTCTTCTCATATCTTTATCCATTATCCATGTTTTCGGACAAGATTTACACTTGTCGCAAATAGATCAAACCTTGCCTGTTATAAACCCCGCTCTAACTTCAAATTTTAATGGATTTGAGAAGTTCAGTATTCAACATCGTAATCAGTGGTTAGGGGCAGGAACCCAGTTTATGACTTCCTATGGTTTAGCTGAATTTTCAATCGGAAAAACGAGAAAAATGAATAAAGCATACGCCGGATTGGGAGTGTTTTTTATCAATGATGTTGGCGGTGATTCAAAAATTTCATTGAAGTCCGGTGGAATTAATCTAAGTGGTAATTTACCATTATCAACAAGTGAATGGATCTCGGCCGGAATTCAAACTTCATTTAACAACCGATCTGCTGACTTAACAAATTTACTTTTTTACTCGCAGTGGAACGGCTCAAGTTTGGATGGTTTAATCCCTTCCGGAGAGGAAAATCAATTTAATTCATTCTCCTATTTAGATGCAGGTGCGGGTATTTCTTACAATTACAAACCATCTCCCAATGCCACTTTGGGCTACAGTGAAACTGCATTTCAAATGGGATTATCATTATCGCATATTAACAGACCAAACCAACGACTGAACTCCTTTTCAGATGATAAACTCTATGCAAAACTTTGCGTCCATGCTAATTTTAAATATGGAATAAGTGACGTTTCTGCGCTAGAATTCAGTGTCGTTCAATTTTTTCAAGGTAAACACAAAGAAACAAATATTGGTTTTTTCCTCAGGAATCGACTGAAAGAATCTTCGAGAGTCACAACTTTCGTCAATGGTCAATACGTCACCCTTGGATCTTATTTTCGATTGACCGGCGCTATAACACCTTATGTGGCGATGGATTTAGGGCCTTTCAAAATCGGACTTTCTTATGACTACGAACTCGGAAAAGTTTCAAGAGCCTATAACCATTCAATTGAATTCTTTATGAGTTACCTGATTTCTAAAAATTCACTTTTTAAATCGAAGCAGTTTCATTGAGGAAATTCAACCATTTCTCTGCTTGAACTTTATTTAAAACGCGAGGCATTTTGTTTTGAGCCCCCATTTTATCCTGAGACTCTAAAAAGTCATAAAATTTTTGGGCCGGAAGAAATGTGAATTTGGGAGCGTCTAAATTGTATTTTCTCACGTAAGCATAATCATCGTTGAGCTCTGACAGCTTCTTATCCATTAATTCAGCGAATAACTGCTCATCGACTGAGGATTGGCAACCAATGAACCAATTGTGTTGACTGTTTTTTGAATCAGCGTAAATGGTGTATTCTGATATTCCGATTTTCAATTTTTTAGAAATAGATAATAATGCTTGATTGATATTATCTAACGATAAATGTTCGCCACAAAGACTGAGGAATTGTTTAATCCGACCAGTTATTTTGATTTCATATGTTTCCAAATTAGTAAATTGGACCAAATCCCCGATGAGGTATCTCCAAAGGCCTGCATTGGTTGTAATTAGAATGGCATAGTCCACTCCTTCTTTGACCTGGCTGATGGTAAATGCCTCATGGTTGTCAATCAATTCGCCGTTTTCGTCAAAATAATCGGAATTAAATGGAACAAACTCGAAAAAAATACCATTGTTTAAAAGCAATTTCATACCCTTGGCCTGAAGCGACGTTTGATAAGCGAAATAACCTTCACTTGCCAAATAGGTATCCAAAAGATTAATTTTTTTTCCGCTGATTTTCTCCAAACGTTCAATGTATGGCTCCATAAAAACACCGCCGTGTACATAGACTTCAAGATTTGGCCAAATCTCATGAATATTTTGAAGCTTGTAATGTTCCACAATGCGCTCCATCAACAAAATACACCAACTTGGGATTCCGGCTATAATTCCGATATTCCATTTAGGTACTCTTTCAATTATCATATTCAATTTCTCATTCCAATCTTTAATTGCCGTAATTCGGTTGCCGGGTTTGGTAAAAGGTGTAACGATTAATGAAGTATGTTTTTTTAAAATGCCACTTAAATCCCCCTCGATATGCTTGCCTTTTTTTACAAGTTTCGTTGAACCGCCAACGGTAAGTACACTTGCACTGTAAAATTTTTCAGATAAGTGTAATTCATGCAGAATTGCCAACTGACGCATACTTGTTCGTTGAAATGAACGAATCATTTCTAGCGTAACCGGAATGCGTTTACTCGGGGAACCCGTAGTTCCGGATGACAAGGCATAATATTTAATTTTTCCTCTCCAAGTATGGTCTTTTGCTCCTGCTATTGTTTCTTTTAGCCATTTTTCATAAAAATCCTCATAATTCGAAATGGGAACATTTTCTTGGAAATAAGAGACCATATCTGGCTTTGTAACGAATTTATGAAATGAATGATACAAACCAAATTTGGTGTTTTTTGCAGTTTCTAAAAGCAAACGCAAACTTTCAATTTGATGACGGTATTCGATGCCTTTCCGAGCGTTTCTCAGGTAACTAATTTCAGTGGTTTTTTTTAAAAGTTTTCCAATGATTGGCATATCGAACTAAAAAACGAAGTTATTCAAAAATAATAAGTTGAATATAAAAAATAAAAAGTTCAAATGCGCAATTTTTGCTTTGATTGTTATAAATTTGCAAAAACTAATTTATATGTCCAAAAAAGTTTTTATTGTTCCACATGATTTCACATCAGTTGGAAACATTGCCTTGGAACATGCTATTGCAACTGCAAGACCTCTGAATGCAATTGTTCATTTGTTACATGTGGTTTCAAAGGATAACCAAATCAAAGAAGCTACTGAAAAGCTAGACGGCGTAATTGCACAATATGCATCCGAAGGTGTAGAAATTTTACCGACAGTTCGAATTGGAAGTATTTTTGAAGATATCGGTGAATATGCCGCAGAGCATTCAGCAGAGTTAATTTTTATGGGAACACATGGTGCTCATGGTTGGCAACATATAACCGGAAGTCATGCGTTGAAAGTTGTAACGAGTTCAACAGTGCCATTCATCATAGTGCAAGAAAGAGCAGTCAAACCAACAGGGTATGATTCAATTGTTGTGCCAATGGACTTACACAAAGAAACAAAACAAAAATTGTCCATCGTAGCTAGTTTGGCCAAATACTTTCATTCCAAGGTACATGTAGTTACTCCTGATGAATCGGATGAGTTTTTACGCCACCAAGTTGAATCAAACATCATCTTTGCACAAAGGTTTTTCAAAGACAGAGGCATTGATATGACATCTTCGATTGTTTCAAGCGGGGGATTTGATAAAGAAGTCGTTAAGTACGCCGTGAGCGTAGAAGCAGATTTGATTGCTATTATGAACTTGAATAGAAGTAGTTTTTTGAGTGCAATCACAGCAAATTACGAACAATACATCATTACTAATGACGCGTTGATACCAACCTTAATTGTTAACCCAATTGAAATTGGAACTGCTTCATCTAGTATGTTTACAACATAACATTAAGTCTTATTATAGCCCGCTTTTGCGGGCTTTTTTCGTTTATAGCCTATGTCAAAATTAATTACTCTAAATGAGTTTATTCTTACTAATCAAGCTGATTTTCCATTTGCCACAGGAGAACTCTCTCGACTCTTGAACGACATCGCAGTTGCGTCGAAAATTGTTTCCAGAGATGTCCGCAAAGCCGGACTCGTTGACCACATTTTAGGAGCACAAGGAAATCAAAATGTGCAAGGTGAAGATCAACAGAAATTGGACGTTGTTGCTGATATCGCTTTCATCAAAGCGTTTGAACAAGGAGGAGAAGTATGCGGAATCGCATCCGAGGAAAATGACGATTTTGTGGCCTTCAAATCGGAGCAAGCCAAAAACGGAAAATACGTTGTGCTTTTTGATCCGCTTGATGGCTCAAGCAACATTGACGTAAACGTTTCTATCGGAACGATTTTTTCCATTTATCGTCGAATTTCACCGATAGGAACTGAGGCAACTTTGGAAGATATGCTTCAACCTGGAACGGAACAAGTGGCTGCAGGATATGTTCTTTACGGTTCATCAACGATGTTGGTTTATACCACCGGAAAAGGAGTTAATGGATTTACACTCGATCCTTCGATTGGTGAATTTTGTTTGTCTCATCCAAGCATGAAAATGCCCGAAATTGGTAGACTTTACGCGATGAACGAAGGAAACATTTTCGAATGCGAAGAAGGTTTACGTAAATACATCAATTACTGTCAAAGCCGCGAAAACCAAACGGGTATGCCTTATTCGGGAAGATACATCGGTTCGCTTGTGGCTGATTTTCACAGAAACCTCATCAAAGGTGGAATTTACATCTACCCGGACGTAATGAGTGCGCCTGAAGGAAAATTACGTTTATTGTACGAGTGTAATCCATTGGCATTCATCGCTGAACAAGCTGGCGGACTGGCAACAACCGGTCGCAAACGTATTCTCGAAATCAAACCAGAGCGTTTGCATCAACGTGTACCCTATTACGTAGGTTCAAAATTGATGGTAGAGAAAGTGATGGGGTTGTTGGCAGAATGATATACAGGTAGTTTAATTATAAAAACAACCGGTACACGTTTTTTTGAGTTAATGCTTTGAAACGATTATTTTTGCAACCTAAATTCAATTTTCAATGAAACGCTGGAGAATTAGTCAAATTTTAGGTCAAGAAGGACAAACCTTAATTAATCAAGAGATTACGGTAAAAGGTTGGGTACGAGCTTTTCGGAGCAATCGCTTCATTCAATTGAACGATGGTTCGTGCATGGCATCCATTCAAGCCGTGGTTGATTTTGAGAAATTTGATGAGGCGTTATTAAAACGAATCACCACTGCAGCAGCACTTTCAGTAAAAGGAACATTGGTTGAATCGCAAGGTTCAGGTCAAGCGGTGGAACTGCAAGTTTCGGAAATTGAAATTTTAGGTGATGCCAATCCGGATGATATTCAAAAGACTGTGATGCAACCGAAGCGACATAGCTTGGATTTCTTGCGAGAGCAAGCGCATCTGCGCTTTAGAACCAATACCTTTGGAGCGGTATTTAGAGTTCGTCATGCGGTCGCGTTCGCCATACATAAATTTTTTAACGACAAAGGTTTTTACTACATACATACACCGATTATTACGGGTTCAGATGCCGAAGGGGCAGGGGAGATGTTTCGGGTAACAACTTTAGATTCTAAAAACCCACCATTGAATAAAGATGGCTCAGTGAACTTCAAGGAAGATTTCTTCGGTAAATCTGTAAATTTGACGGTTTCGGGACAATTAGAAGGAGAATTGGCGGCATTGGCTCTCGGGCAGATTTATACGTTTGGACCGACCTTCCGTGCAGAAAACTCAAACACATCGCGACACTTGGCGGAATTCTGGATGATCGAACCGGAGGTGGCTTTCAATAACTTGAAAGATAATATGGATTTGACAGAGGAATTTTTGAAATACATCTGCAATTATGTCTTAACAAACTGTAAGGAAGATGTTGAATTCTTGAGTGAGCGTGATGCACAAGAACAATCTCAAAAACCACAAAATGAACGTAACGAAATGTCGCTTTTGGAAAGATTGGAGTTTGTTATAAGCAATCCGTTTAAGCGTTTGACATACACTGAAGCGATTGATGTACTAATCAATTCAAATCATTACAAAAAGAAGAAATTCAAATACCCAGTTGAATGGGGAATTGATTTACAAAGTGAACATGAGCGCTATTTAGTGGAAAAAGAATTCAAGTGCCCTGTAATTTTAACGGATTATCCTGCAAAAATCAAAGCGTTTTACATGCGTTTAAATGAAGACGGGAAAACGGTTGCCGCGATGGATGTCTTATTTCCAGGAATTGGAGAAATTGTGGGAGGTTCTCAACGTGAAGAACGTTACGACATTCTACGTCAAAAATGCGAGGAATTCGGAATCCATCCGGATGAACTCTGGTGGTATTTGGATACACGCAAATTCGGAACGGTTCCGCACGCTGGATTCGGGCTAGGACTCGAACGTATGGTAATGTTCGTTACAGGAATGTCTAATATTCGCGACGTCATTCCCTTCCCGAGAACACCTCAAAATGCGGAATTTTAGAATCAAATTTATTCCTTACTTCTAACTTTAAAATCAATCTTATAGTAGAATATTGGAAGTCTTCCCAATTGTGCTTTTTCCGCAATCGGAGCAGAAGTGTCATTCGGGTCTAGCCTTGGTGCATAAGCTAAGCTCAGTAGATTTCTTGTGTTGAGAACATTCACTAAATCTAGACCAAATTCGTGTGTTAATTTAGCCGTATTTAATCTCCAGCTCACTTTCAAATCCAAACGGAAATAATCTCTAAACGTTAACTCGTTAAACAAACTATCTTGGAAAATAAGTTCTTTCAAGTCGTTTGTTTGATCTGCATCAATCAATCCGTATCTTCTTCCTCCGGCTTGGGTCACTTTTAATCCTAAACCAATGATTTGTTTTTCACTCAATTTAAATTCTTTACCAGCTAAAACATTCCAAACATATGACAAATCAATTTTATCAGAAATATTTGCTCCTTTGTAAGCTGTGTTTCTCCAAACACCATCACTTGCCAGGTATTTTGAGTCATAAACACTTGCTGATAATAGGAAGAAAAACGTTTTGCTAAAGTATTTTTGTAGTGTAAACTCCAATCCGTAGTTGTATCCTTTCCCATTATTCACAAGCGTATCGTTGGGGAAAACACGAGCAAATCCTCCACCTGCATTAACGAGAGAAAATGAATTAGGATTGGAACTAATCGGTAAATTATAAAGGTACTGATAGTAGATTTCCGTTTTAAAATTCAACCCTGCTCCAAATGATTTTTCATATCCCAAACCACTATGAAAACTTCGCATGAAATCCATCTTCAGATTATGCGGTTTTCCATCATTGTCAGGATCGTAAGAGTAAGTATAATATGGCTGGGTTTGACTATGCATTCCTGCTCCTGCAAAAATTGCTTGGTTTCCTTTCATTCGGTATTTCCAACCAAGTCTTGGTTCGACTGGACTAATGCTGTTACTTAAAGAGAAATATTGAGCGTGAAGTCCAGCGGTAAAATCCATCATATCGCTGATTTTCCATTTCCATTGAACGAAAGGTTGAATTAAAATGGCATTACGTTTACTATTCCATCTTGTTTTCCAATTATTAGGAACATCCAAATCATAAAGAACGGAATCAATTTGATTAAACGAAATGAAATCAGCGACAATCCCAGCCTTAATGAGATGTTGCTTTGTGATTTTATGATTTACAGCTGTGTAATTTGAGAATTTCGTGGTTCTAAAATCATAACCCATCATGTCGTAGGCGGCATCGATATGAATCGAATCTGTATTTCCAATTAAGCTTCTCTGAAGGTATACGTGCCTTGTCTTTTGGCGCTCAAATGAACCTGATAAGGTCGAGGTAATATACGTTTTTTCGTTAAGAGTCTTTTTGTAGGTAAGTCCGGAAACATACATACTCGTCCCAAAAAATTGATCACGATCCCCCTCACCATAAAACTCAGTCGAATTCACTTTTTGCTCAGAGATTAAGATGTCAATATCACTTTTTCCTCCCATAGCCCACCAAGAGAGGTTTCCACCCTTTTTCAGACTCCAATTCAATTTAAAAGCCGCATCACCATAAACTGGTACAGCATCCGTACCTATTTTTACACCAATTGTTTGAAAAATTGATAACGTTGAATACCGTCCCATTACCAGGTAACTTGACTTTCCTGCTTTATCCATTGGTCCCTCAGCTAATAATTCCGTTCCAAAAAGCCCAAATTGTCCCGTAAACTCATGCTGCTTATTGTTTCCGTTACGCAATTTCAAGTCAAAAACGCCAGAGGTACTATTTCCATACTCAGAAGGAAAAGCACTCATGAAAAAGTCAGAATTACCTAAGATTTTATTATTTAAGATCGATACCGGACCTCCTGTACTTCCGGCTATGGCGAAGTGAGAAGGGTTTGGAATGTCAATTCCTTCAACGCGATAGATAACTCCAAGAGGCGAATTCCCTCGAACAACAATGTCATTGCGAGAGTCGTCTGAACCTTGAACACCGGCAAAATTGGAGGCCATACGAGCCGGATCCATTCTAGAACCTGGATAGCGATTGGTTTCCTCCACACTAAATTGCTGAGCAGAAATCAAAGCCATTTCATTAATAACTTCTCCCTTTTTTCGTCCAACAACTTTTACCTCTTGTTTTGCAGATATACGCTCCAACAAAGGAATATTTACAATCATTTCCTTTCCGGAATTTACTTCAATGGTCACGGTTTTAATTTCATAAAGCGCAAGCGTGGCGGATAGATCATATTTCCCAACGGGAACATTTTTTATTTCAAACGAACCATCTTCAGTGGAAACACAGCGCATGGTATTGGTCTCAGAAATACCTATTTCAATCTTTACTCCATAAAGTGGATAATTTGTTTCACTATCGTATACTTTTCCCCTCACCGTTTGAGTTGGAACTTGAGCAAAAAGCGATGTTGCCCAAAATAAAAGCCCAAAAATTAACAAATTTTTCATAAAATTTTTTTTAACGAAATTAAGTTTTTTTGTTAACTTACAGTAAAAAATCGAAATTTTAAAGTTTTGCACGGTTTTTGAAAAGTGCTGAAAATATTATTAATTTTATCTAAAATAAAACTATGAAGAATATTCTTTTTTCCGCATTTGCTCTTGTTACATTTATATCTTTTTCTCAAAAAGAAGAATTGACTTGGCATACTGATTTACAAAAAGCCATTTCTTTATCTCAAAAAGAGAAAAAACCAATGATGTTATTTTTTACTGGAAGCGATTGGTGCGGATGGTGTCATAAATTACAGAAGGAGGTGTTTTACCAAGATGCATTTAAAAAATGGGCAAAGGAAAACGTGGTTTTGGTTGAAGTTGATTTCCCAAGTAGAAATGGAGAGGCATTCAAAAAACAAAGTGATGAAACGCGTCAACAAAACAACTTGTTACAACAACAATTTTCCGTTCGTGGTTATCCAACAGTTTGGTTTGTAAAACCTGAAAAAACGAAAGAAGGTAAAGTAAATCTTGCTCAACTAGGACAAACCGGTTACGTTGCAGGAGGAGCTCAAAACTGGGTTGACGGAGCGATATCTATTATTCAACCCAAATAATTTATTGGTTGTTTTGAGCTAATTCTTTAGATCTCAAGGTTGCTTTTTCTAAGCCATTGAGAATGATTTGATCAAAATCAGCGAGGTTGAAAAAATTTAATGCTGCCTCAGTTGTTCCTCCTTTTGAAGCGATTGTATTGATAAGTTCCGACATCATTTTTTGATTCTTTGATACCATTTCTGCACTTCCAATTAATGTTTCTCGAACCAATGTTTCTGCCATTTCTTCATCCATTCCAAGAGTGATTGCAGCATTTTTCATTTGTAAAGTCAAATAGAAAAAATACGCAGGACCGCTGCCGCTTATAGCAGTAACAGAGTCCAATAATTCTTCTTTGGAGGTTTTGATGGTCTTTCCAGTGAGACCTAAAAATTGCTCGGCTAATTCTAGGTTTTCTGATGTCAGTCCAATTGAATTACAAAAAACCGTAATGCCTTTGCCGTAAAGCGCAGGAGCATTAGGCATAGCTCGTACAATCCATTGGTGACTCAGACTATTTTGCAGTGTAGAGATATTTATTCCTGCCATGATACTTATTACTAAAGCATCTGGCTTAATTCTACCTTTTAATGCTTGCCCAACTATTGAAAAGTCTTGAGGTTTAACGGCTAATAAAATTAAACTTGATTCGGATATTACCTCTGAGTTAATTAATTCGACAACACCAATTCTCACCTTATTTAGGCGATTTTTTTGCTCTTCGTTTTTAGCAATTAAAACAACTTGTTTTTCATCTTGCAGTCCGTTATTTTTTAAGAGCTGAGCATATATCAGACCCATATTACCACATCCGATAATACTAATCTTGTTGAATGTTTTAAGCATAATTCAATATTGAAACAATTTCGTCGTATTCAAATCCTTTGGAACTTAAAAATCGAATTAATTTCTGCTTCTTGCTCCATTCGTCTTTTTCTTTTACCAGTTCCTTTTGTTTTTTTTGAAGAAGTGATTTAAGAATTTTAAGGTACTCCTGACTATCAATATTTTTAAGTCCATTTGAAATAAGCGCGGGATCTATTTTTTTCTGAATTAAAGCCGCTTTAATTTTTAGTCGCCCCCATTTATTAGATCTCAATTTTCCCAAGATATAGGAGTCTACAAATCTATTCTGATTAAAGAAATTAGTTTTGATTAAATGTGCTATTATTTCTTTTGTTTGCTCTTCTCGAGCGTTTAGTGAAATTAATTTATTTCGAATTTCAAATTCACATCTTTCTTGGTATGCGCAATAGGACTCAAGTTTGAAAATTAACTCCGCGGTACTTGGGTGTTCCATTACAAAGAAATCTCTTCGTTCTCTTTATTTATAAATGAATATTGTAGAAGATGATGGGCAGTTATTCCACGAACGGGTATCCATTTTTTGTATTTAAAAAACCATTTAAGTTGTCTGCTTATGAATCCATTTTTGAAATAAGCCTCTAAATAGGGGTGCACAAGCAACGTAACATGCTTTTCGTTTCTATCCGACAAAAGATAACTTAAATTATTTTCGATTTCCTCAGCGAATAATATGCTTGCTTGCACTTCTCCGCTTCCATTGCAAGTAGGACAAGTTTCTGCCGTTTGGATTTCCGTTTCAGGCCTCACCCTTTGTCTCGTAATTTCAATAACACCGAATTTGGAAGGTGGAATCAAATTATGTTTCGCTCGATCCGATTTCATGAATTCTTTCATTTTTTCAAAAAGAATTCGATTGTTTTCTTTATCGTGCATGTCAATGAAGTCCACACAAACAATACCTCCCATATCACGTAGCTGCAGAACACGCGCAATTTCCTCCGCCGCTTCAATATTTGTCGCTAGGGCATTCGATTCCTGTCCATCTGATCCCTTGCGATTTCCACTATTCACATCAATCACGTGCATGGCCTCGGTGTGTTCAATGATTAAATAGCCTCCACTTGGTAAGGGGACTTTTTTACCGAAAAGGGTTTTGATTTGCTTGTTAATCCCAAATTTTTCGAAGATTTCCAACCTGCCATCGTACAAACGAACTATTTTCTCCTTTCCAGGTGCAATACTTTGAATGTATTCCTTCATTTCTTCCTGTAAAGACTTGTCATTCACATGAATATTCGTGAAATCTGCATTCAATAAATCTCTCAGAATAGAAGTGGTAGTATTTAATTCACCTAAAACACGCTTTGGTGGTTGCCCACCTTTTATGTTTGCATGCATTGTTTTCCACTTATCAAGTAGATTTTTTAGGTCTTGCTCTAGATCAACAGTTGATTTATGTTCGGCAACGGTTCGAATAATCACACCAAAATTCTTTGGTTTGATTCGATCCATTAATTCTTTTAGGCGATCTTTTTCTTCTTGATCTTTAATTTTTTGGCTAACTGAAATTTTATCAGAGAAAGGAACAAGAACAAGATATCTACCAGCCAGTGTAACTTCAGAGCATAGTCTTGGGCCCTTGGAAGAAATTGGCTCTTTGGCAACTTGAACCAAAATAGGTTGAGAAGAAGAAACCACATCACTTATTTTCCCCTCTTTTGGAATATCTTTTTCCAGTTTAAAGTACATCAAATCGGAAACATTTTGTTTGCCGCTAATGGAATCCTTAACAAACCTACTTAAGGAATTGTATTGTGGACCTAGGTCTAAGTAGTGCAAAAATGCATCCTTTTCATAACCAACATCGACAAAAGCGGCATTTAAACTAGGCGCAATTCTTCTGACTCGGCCTAAGTATATATCACCAACTGCAAAATCTGAATTACCACGTTCTTCGTGTAATTCTATTAATTTTCCGTCACGCAATAATCCAAGCCAAATGCCATTGGATCGTGCGTCAACAACCAACTCGAAACTCACAAGTTAAATTTTAAGATATTTAAACAATGAAAGCTCAATGAATATTCACTGAGCCTCCGTTTCTTGAAACTAGAAGATTATTTCTTCTTCTTGTGACGATTTTTTCTAAGACGTTTTTTGCGTTTGTGCGTCGCCATTTTATGTCTTTTTCTTTTCTTACCGCTTGGCATAATATTATGATTTAATAATTTTTAAATACAAAAAGCACCCCCAAAATTTTGGGAGTGCGAAGTTAAATAATTTTTTCAAAAAAACAAAGTTATTTGACTAACACCTTCTTTTTAACGTCTTCAACAAAAGTCTTTGCCGGTTTAAATGAAGGAATGTTATGTGCAGGAATAATAATCGTGGTTTTTTTAGAAATGTTTCTTCCTGTTTTTTCAGCTCGTTCTTTCACTACGAAACTTCCAAATCCCCTCAAATAAACATTTTGACCCTCAGATAGTGAGTTTTTAATTGAATTCATGAATGCTTCAACAGCTCTTAGAGCTTCTGCTCTTTCTAATCCTGTTTCTTCTGCAATGTTTGCTACGATATCAGCTTTAGTCATATTTGGTATGTTTAAAATTTACAAACGCGTTTTTCGGCTACAAAAATATAAGTTCCGCAAATAAAAATGTAAAAATCTCTAATTTTTTAAA
Organism: Crocinitomicaceae bacterium; assembly: GCA_044339705.1. Classification (GTDB taxonomy): domain Bacteria; phylum Bacteroidota; class Bacteroidia; order Flavobacteriales_D; family Crocinitomicaceae; genus UBA952. The sequence goes on along the minus strand of JBIIVA010000009.1, from coordinate 12,441 downwards.
GAATTTTGAAATATGGAACAATTTCAAATTAGTTTAGTTCATTGGTACAGCAAAAAAAAACGAAATTTACCTTGGAGAGAGACAAGAGACCCTTATTTGATATGGTTGAGTGAGGTTATTTTACAACAAACACGTGTCGATCAAGGTCTTGCGTATTATTTGAAATTTCAGAGCACATTTCCTACTGTTAAAAAATTAGCGGAGGCGACAGAGATGGAAGTTTTAAATTTATGGAAAGGATTAGGATATTACAGCAGAGCAAGGAATTTACATCAAACCGCCAAGAACATCGTTGACAACAACGATGGGATTTTCCCAAACACATATGAGGAACTGGTCAAACTGAAAGGGGTCGGTCCATATACTGCAGCTGCAATTTCATCTTTTGCCTTCAATGAACCAAAAGCAGTTGTGGATGGCAACGTTTATCGGGTTTTTAGTCGATTGTTTGCAATTGACACGCCCATAGATTCTACGCAAGGCAAGAAGCAATTTCAAGCATTGGCCGATCAACTTCTAGACCGGAAAAATCCGGCGACTTACAATCAGGCAATTATGGAATTTGGAGCGATTCAATGCGTTCCTGTAAATCCGGATTGTGACCTTTGTTCACTTGATTTTATGTGTGAAGCAAAGGCCAAAAGCTTGGTAAAGAAATTACCTGTTAAGATTGGAAAGACAAAAATCACCAAAAAGTATTTTGTTTTTCAAATCATCAAAAATGAGGAAAAAGTTTTGCTTGAAAAAAGAAATGATTCGGGAATTTGGAAAAATATGTATCAGTTTCCGTTGATTGAATTCCACAATTTGGATGCTAAGACAGTTTTTTTACAAAACCAAGATTTCGAATATGGTTCAGCAGAAATTAAACATATTCTCTCTCACCAACATTTATTTTGTCATTTTGTATCGCTTGATTATAAACCGAAATCGCACATGAAGAAAGATTCTGTTTGGGTGAATCGTTCTGAGTTTTTCCATTATCCTGTGCCAAGAGTAATCGAGAAATTCGTTGAAGACAATCTTGATCGTTGTTTTGAAATATAAATTACGCCTAGAAAGGGTCTTCTACTAATTGAAAACCACTCTTTTTCTTCGATAAGCCTCGTTCTTTTCACTTGTGTCGAGCAGTCTTATGCGATCTGACTTTATTCATATTCCTAACTCACGTTAAATATCTTAAACCATGGTAAAATCAACGTCATTCTTTTCTAATTTTACATCATGGCTCTAATTAAAGAATGCAAGGGAATTTATCCAAAATTTGGAGAAGACTGTTGGTTTGCTGAAAATGCGACCATAGTTGGAGATGTCGTCATGGGTGATCAATGTTCCATATGGTTTAATGCTGTTTTACGTGGCGATGTTAATTCTATTCGCATGGGAAATAAAGTTAACGTTCAAGATGGTGCTGTGATTCATTGCACGTATGAAAAAACAAAAGTGAATTTAGGCAATAACGTTTCTGTTGGGCACAACGCGTTGGTTCATGGATGCACGGTTGAAGACAATGTGCTCATTGGCATGGGAGCGATTGTTATGGATCATTGCTATATTGAAGAAAATTGCATTATTGCAGCCGGAGCAGTGCTACTGGAGGGCACGCGAGTGGAGTCTTGGAGTATTTATGCAGGAGTTCCTGCGAAAAAAGTAAAAACGCTATCACCTGAATTATTTCAAGGTGAAGTGCAACGAATTGCCAATAATTACGTAATGTATTCCAGTTGGTTTAAGAGTTGAGAAAGAATGAACTGGAAAAAGAAACATTATTAAGGTTTTTTGGTTAAATTTGTTTTTCTCTCTTATTTTATAATTACAAAAAAGTTGTTTACAATGAAAAAATTTACCACAAGTTTAATTCTTACAGCGATTTTAATTTGTTTATGTGCATGTAAGTCGGGAAAAGCTAGCTGTGATGCTTATGGTAAGGTCAATACGGAAAGTTCTTCCGATCAGGCTTCAAAATAGTTTTCGAAATTAAGGGTTTTTACTAACGCTTGATTTCAAACAAACTCGTCTCAACACGTCAATCTATTAGTACGTCCAAAATTGGAAAACCTTAATAGTTAATTGATTGAATATGAAATTCTCTGATTACAAATTGCACACCTTCGAAGTAAGCAAAGTAGTTAACCACGGATGGAAATAACATGGCGACAACCGGAGTTAGATGCGAAATTAATTCCATATGACTGACAAAAGTCAAATTAGTTACATATGAAATACGACCGAATAGACTCTTCACTATACATTAAGAATAGAGAAAAATATACCGAACGCATGCAGCCCAATACGCTTGCTGTGTTCAATTCCAATGATATTTATCCCATAAGTGCGGATAGTACCATGCCGTTTCAACAGCATCGTGATATCCTTTATTTATCAGGTGTAGATCAGGAGGAATCCATTTTGGTTTTATTTCCTAACGCTAGTAATCCAAGTCATAAAGAAATACTTTTTTTAAAAGAGACAAGTGAATTAATTGCCATTTGGGAAGGAGAAAAACTAACAAAACAAGCAGCGTTCGAAACTTCGGGAATTAAAACAGTTTATTGGTTGCAACAATTTTCATCCGTTTTTAAACAGTTGATGGCTGAGGCATCCGGAATTTATTTGAATACGAACGAACATTTACGCGCCTCAACGGAAGTTGAAACACGAGAAGATCGATTTATCAAAAAAGTTAAAAAGGATTTTCCCGCTCATCAGGTCTATAAATCATCACCAATCATGCATAAAATACGTTCTGTTAAGGAAAGTATTGAGCTGGATTTGATGCAAAAAGCCTGTAAAATCACAGAAGCAGGTTTTAGAAGAGTACTCGCATTTATCAAACCAGGTGTTTGGGAATATGAAATAGAAGCGGAGCTGGCGCACGAGTTTTTAAGAAACCGATCCAAAGGTTTTGCTTATACTCCCATTGTTGCGTCCGGAAAAAATGCTTGCGTGTTGCATTATATTGAAAACAATCAAGAATGCAAAGATGGTGATGTAATCTTATTGGATGTTGGGTCAGAATATGCGAATTATTCGTCTGATTTAACGCGCTGTATTCCGGTAAATGGAAGATTTACATCCAGACAAAAAGCGGTTTACAATGCTGTTCTTCACGTTAAAAAAGAGGCTGAAAAATTGTTAGTTCCGGGAGCCATAATGGCTGAATATCACAAGCAAGTAGGTCATTTGATGGAAGAACAATTGGTTAACTTGGGCCTAATTTCAACACAAGATATTGCCAATCAAAAGCCGGAATGGCCCGCTTATAAAAAGTATTTCATGCATGGAACGTCTCACTTCTTGGGGTTGGATACGCATGATGTTGGACTATGGCATGAGCCTATTCAAGCCGGAATGGTATTTACGTGCGAACCGGGCATTTACATTCCCGAGGAAGGCCTTGGAATTCGATTGGAAGATGATTTGGTTGTGCAAGAAAACGGTGCACCATTCAACCTGATGAAAGACATTCCGCTCGAAGCCGAGGAAATCGAAGAATTGATGAATTCATAGTTCGTGCTTAATTTTAAAGTCGAAGGAGAAGGTTCCACAGTTGTTTTTTTACACGGATTTCTTGAATCCATTTTCATGTGGGACTATCTGTATTTAAAGAAACTTCAATGTAAGAAAGTATTTATTGATTTACCAGGACATGGAAAGTCAGAATTGAATGCTAATTTTGAATGCCCATCCCTGCAATTCTTTGTTGACGAAGTATTAGATGTTCTTTCCAGTCTCGAAATCAATCGTTTTTCCGTAGTTGGTCATTCCATGGGAGGCTATGTGGCATTAATGCTAAAACAGCAAGTCTCAGGATGTGATAAAGTAGTTTTGCTAAATTCCAATTTTTGGTCGGATAGCGATCAAAAGAAAAAAGATCGGATTCGAATGGCAGACATTGCATTCAAGGCTAAACGAATCTTGATCAATGAATCAATACCGAATTTGTTTGGAAACCCATCTGAGTTTAAAGAAGAAATCGAAAGGCTAAAATCTGAGGCTATGGAAATGAGTTCAGCTGCAATTGCATTCGCGTCTTTGGCAATGAGAGAACGATCGGATTTTTCAGATGAAATAAATTCCAATCCGCAAGATTATTTCATAATTCATGGTGTCGATGATCGTCTGGTTTCTAAAGAAGAAATGCTTTCCAAAACTAAAATTCAGACCCAAGTAGCTTTTGTTCCAAATACCGGACACATGTCCCACATTGAAAGCGCACAGAGTGTTTCAGATATTATTATGATTATAATGAACGATTGTTAAAGTTGAATGATTGCCATGTAAATAGGCATTCCTAATGTTATATTTAAAGGAAAGGTAATTGCCAAAGCCATTGGGACATAGATGCTAGGATTTGCTTTTGGAACTGAAATCTTCATAGCTGCCGGAACGGCAATGTATGAGGCGCTAGCAGCCAATACAGCTAGAATAAATTGATTTCCTTGAGAAGAGGTAACAAATTGTGCCAAAAATGCTGTAGTACATCCATTCAGAAGCGGAATAATAATTGCTAAGAAGGAGACAAACCAACCATGTTTGAAGAAATCTTCTAGTTTGCGAGCGCTATTGATTCCCATATCCAGCAGAAAAACTACAAGAAAACCTTTGAATAAATCATTCGTAAAGGGTTTAATGCCTTCAGCTGCTTTTTCATTGGCCAAAAAACCAATTACAAGACTTCCCAGAATAAGTAATACACTGCTATTTGTTAAAGAATGAACGAAAAGGTACTTAATACTTTGACTTTGCGCATTTTTTTGACTAAAACTTCGAATTAGTAATACACCAACAATGATTGCAGGAGCTTCCATAAGTGCCATTACCGCCACCATATGACCGTCAGAATTGGTATTTAATGTCTCCAAAAATTAAGCGCAGTAACAAAAGTAACTGCGCTTACAGAGCCATAAGAAGAAGCAATTGCACCGGCATTATCTACTCCGAGTTTCTTTTTCGAAATAAAAAAAACATAAATCGGAATTAGAATTGCAGCCAGGATTGCAGTGATGATGGTTAATAAAATTTCCGCTGAAAATTTACTATGAGCCAATTCCTGTCCTCCTTTGAAGCCTATAGAAAAAAGTAAGTACAAGGAAATAAACTTGGAAGTCGTTGCGGGAATCTCAAGGTCGCTTTTCAGTTTCACGGCTAAAATCCCCAATACAAAGAAAAGTAGCGCCGGATTCGTTAAATTATCAAGCAATAATTGATGATTCATCAAGACGTTGTTTTGTTGTCTCCAAATGCAATTTGGCGTAAGACATTTCTTATCACTCTTAAAATTTGCCCTTTTCTAAACATTTTAACAAAAGCGAATTCTTAATTTTCCAGAAAACTAATTATTCTATAAAATCAACATTTAATTCACCAATTATATTGATTTTATTAAATGAGTGTATTTCAGATCTCAGATCCTTGAGAATTTCCGACAATTTCTTAATTTTTTTCTCTCGAAACTGAATGTCCTCTAACTGATCCGAAAGTGAAATTTTCCTCTCGTGAAACTTAATCTTTGTTGAAATAAGATCCGTTAGAAGCTCCACAGTATCTTCTCTCGAAAACGAACCATTTATCAATTCAATTTTCATATGTTTTTAATTGTTTTTAATGGTTAATTCTTTTTTTCGACAAGCAGGTGGAATCGCCAATTATACTCATACTTTTTTTATAACGAATATTGTTGTGGCTTAGTCAAATTGGGTAGTCAACTTTATTGACCTTGACCTAATGAATAAGCCGAAACACCATTGAAACGGTATAAATTTTCGGTTTTAATGACATCAATGTCATGTTGTATGGCATTTTTTAAAGAATTGATAATTTGCTCCTTCGTGATTGTTTTTCCTTCAACAGGTTTGAATCGACATCTCCAATGGTCTGTGCAGAATGTTTCTTTAAATCCTTCCGGCCAAACTTTAATTCCGCGATTTGTTATCATGGATAATTGAAGGTTGTTATCTGCGATTTTCTGTACCTTTTCAGCAAGTTCGTTTGGATTTTCACCCGACCAATGAACAAACAAGTCAACTCCTTCAAGTTCTTTGTTAGCCAAAGGCTTACGTTGGTATTTTGGAAGAACCATTTGATAAGAAGTATCATACTTTACAGCTGTTAATTTTTCAGGTTTCTTACCTAAGTTTGAAATAACAGCTTCCGCAAATTCATTGGTTCCGACTTTTGCAGTACTAACACCTTCTTTAAAGATATCGTAAGTGTGAACGCCATCTTCTAAAGTTCTAAGCCATGCATTCTGAATTTTTTCAGCAACATCCGTTTCCCCAATATGATTTAGCATCATTATGGCTCCTTGTAACAATCCGGATGGATTTGCCACATTCTGTCCGGCTCGTCGTGGGGCAGAACCATGAATTGCCTCGAACATGGCGCACTCTTCTCCAATATTTGCGGATCCTGCAAGTCCAACTGATCCAGTTATTTGTGCGGCTACATCACTCAAAACATCACCATATAAATTCGGCATAACAATTACATCAAAAGCCTCAGGTGTGTCGGCAAGTTTTGCTGCACCAATGTCAATAATCCAGTGTTCGTTTTCAATATCCGGATATTCAGCAGCAATTTCATCAAAAACTTTGTGAAATAAACCATCCGTTTGCTTCATTATATTGTCTTTGGTGAAACAGGTTACCTTTTTGCGATTTTGTTGCTTGGCATATTCAAAGGCATAACGAATGATTTTTTCGCATCCTGGACGGCTAATCAATTTTAAACATTGCACTACCTCATCCGTTTGCTGGTGCTCAATTCCGGCATACAAATCTTCCTCATTTTCACGAACAATGATTACATCCATCACGGGATGTTTTGTTTCTACAAATGGATGAAGACTCTTACACGGACGGACGTTAGAGTATAACCCCAAGAATTTTCGAGTTGTAACGTTAAGGCTTTTGTATCCACCTCCTTGCGGAGTTGTAATTGGAGCTTTCAAAAAGATTTTATTTCTTCTGATGATATCCCAACTTTCGTTGGCAATTCCTGAGGTATTTCCAGACAAATATACTTTTTCACCAACTTCGATTTCTTCGACTTCAATTTTTGCACCTGCGGCAAAAAGAATCTTTAACGTAGCGTCCATGATTTCCGGACCTATTCCATCTCCTTTCGCGACTGTTATTTTTTTCATGTTTTTAAATTTTTTTCAATTAAGAGTGATAAAATATGAGGTTATAAATTTATAACTTCAAAAATAGATCAAAATTAAATTCAAGAGTTCTACTTAGCTTCATTTTTATCAAAAGATTTTAAAAATTAGTGTTTCATAAATAGCATTGGATCGTTGATCCAATCCAACATTACTTTAAGTACAATTGGAGAAATGGTTTCTTCTAAATCGCCGTATTCTAATATTGTGCATGATTTACAGGATTGCATTAAATGATTAAGTCCCGGAACTAAAACAATTTTCGAGTTCCCCAGATAGCTGCTTTGATTTGAAAACCCAGTTCGAAATCCCTCTTGGTTCTTGGTTGGATGAACTTGAATATCTTCAGAGCCATTAATTACTAAAATTGGGCAGAAAATTTTCGAGAGATAATCTTTCGATTGAAATGACATGAATTGCCTTGCCCAATCATTATTTAAGAAATTCGAAAAACTTGCTAAAAATTCGTCCATCGAGCCTTCCTTTTTACAATCTTCGGGCAAGCTGAAATAGGTTCTTTTCATAAATTTGCTTAATTCAATGGGAAATTTCTCTTTGTCGAATAACATCAATAAGTTGGTTACGCTGTCGTAAAGCATGCCATTAGCTCTCGCGTAAGCTTCTGATTTACCAGAAGAATTTGGAATTAAATATTGCTGTTCAACTAATACTTCTCGACCATTTGTTCCAACTGCAGCCAATTGAATTAGAAAATCAAGTTTTGGGGTTTTCGCTGCGACAATTAGTGTATGCATTCCACCTTCGGAGTGTCCAGCTAAACCAACTTTATGTCCTTTGAAATTCTTCTTTACATATTTATAGCAGGCCTCGACATCGGAGGCAAAGTCAAAAAGTGAAGCTTTTGAAAATTCTCCGGTGCTCATTCCAACTCCTCGATCGTCGAAACGCAAAACTCCTATCCCATTTTTTGTCAGGTAGTCTGCAATAACCAAAAAAGGTTTGTGTCCCATGATTTCACAATCGCGATTTTGAGGCCCAGATCCCGAAGAAAGAATGACAATGGGGAACTTGGAATTTTTATTCGGCAGAGTTAGTGTCGCACCAGTTATATTTTTTCCATTTTTTATCTCAACAACCTGTATTTCGTACGGAAATTTAGGTTTTGGTTCTTGTGGTCGATTTACCTTTTTTGCGACTTGAATTTCTCGTTTAAAAGTTACTTTCCATTCTAATCCGGACTGCTTTATCATTCCTGAAATTGAATCCCCATTGATAAAATAATTTCCAAAAAACGCAAGTCCAATATTATCCCAGTTAAAAGAAATAGAATCTTTAAAAATGGAACTTTTCTCAATTATTTTAGGCTCAAAATTAGTTACATCTGGCAAGCCTATTTTCAAAGTCCCATCTCGGCCAATTCGATCGATGAATAGATCCATGCGATTATTTTTTCCTGCAACTGAAAAGGCTGTATGCCATTCCCCTGTTATTTGTGCAAACAAACTTGGGCATGAAAAAATGAAAATCGAGATAAGTCTTTTCATTTACTTATATTCAGGAAACAACCTTGTAATTCCTTTTTCACTTGCCTCGCAAATACCACGCTCTGTAATTAAAGCTGTAACCAAGCGAGCCGGAGTAACATCAAAACCATAATTTCTTGCTTGCGTCGTTTCTGGACAAATCAACACACGATCAATTTTCCCATCAGAATGACGTTTTCCTTCAAAATAACGTACCTCATCTTGGTCGCGTTGCTCAATTGGAATCTCTTTCAGGCCATCACGAATCCCCATATCCAGTGTTGTCGAAGGAAGTGCTACGTAAAAAGGAATATTATTATCCTTTGCCGCCAACGCTTTCAAATAAGTTCCGATTTTGTTAGCCACGTCACCGTTTCGAGTTGTTCGATCTGTTCCTACGATAACCATATCGACCATTCCGTGCTGCATAAGGTGTCCTCCAGTATTATCAACGATTAAACTGTGCTCAATTCCATGGCGTGTCAACTCATAAGCAGTTAAATTTGATCCTTGGTTTCGCGGTCGCGTTTCATCTACCCAAACATGCACTTTAATTCCTTTTTGATGCGCCTGATAAATGGGAGAAGTAATTGTTCCCCATTCGATACAACCTAGCATTCCTGCGTTACAATGCGTTAGAATATTGACAACATTTCCAGCTTTTCTTTTCGCAATTTCTTCAATTACTGGTAAGCCATGAACACCAATCATACGGCAAGTTTCCACATCCTCCTCTACGATTTTGCCAGCTTCAATCCAAGTTGTTTCAAGAAAATCATCTGACTCATCAAGTGCTTTTTGCATGCGATCCAGAGCCCAGAATAAATTAATTGCCGTTGGACGTGAATTGCGCAAAGCGATGAATGCTTCATCTAAAAAAGTTCCGTCCAATTGATTTTCTATCATTTCCCGAACAGCCAAATAAACACCGTAAGCGGCAGTTGCGCCGATCAATGGAGCGCCACGAACAGTCATGTTTTTGATCGCCAGCTCAGCCTCTTTGTAGGTTGTAAGTTTTATGGTCACTAAATTATGTGGCAATTTTCGTTGATCGATAACCTCAACGTAGTTATCAGTTGTTGTCCAAATGGTTCTAAATTTTTCGCTCATCAGGTATAAAAATAGCGTTTTAAATAAAAAATCCCGATTCAACGAACCGGGATTGAATAACTTTCATTTAAGATAATTAAATCCCAAAAGCAGCTTTAACTTTGTCAACATGGTCTAATTTTTCCCACGTAAACAATTCAACTTGCTTAGAAATTTTGGATCCATCCGGACCTGTAAAAGTCTTCGTTACCACCTCATTTTTACGTCCCATGTGACCATATGCTGCAGTTTCTTGATAAATTGGATTTCTCAATTTCAATCGTTGCTCAATAAAGTAAGGTCGCATATCAAAAATTTCCCCTAATTTCTCAGCAATTTCACCGTCTGTTAAGTTCACTTTTGAGGTTCCGTAGGTGTTAACATACAATCCACAAGGTTTTGCGACACCAATCGCATAAGAAACTTGAACTAAAATTTCATCACACAAGCCCGCTGCAACGGCGTTTTTAGCGATGTGTCGCGTGGCATAAGCTGCAGAACGGTCAACTTTGGAAGGATCTTTACCAGAGAAAGCTCCACCTCCGTGTGCTCCTTTTCCTCCATAGGTATCAACGATGATTTTTCGTCCCGTTAATCCTGTATCACCATGTGGCCCACCAATTACAAATTTCCCTGTAGGATTGATATGGTAGGTAATGTTATCGTTAAATAATGCTTGTAATTCAGGGTTCAATTTCCCTTTCACACGTGGAATGACGATTTCAATGATGTCCTTTTTGATTTTTGCAAGCATATTTGCTTCGGAATCAAAGTCATCATGCTGAGTTGAAACAACAATCGTATCAATTCTTTGAGGAACATTGTCGTCAGAATATTCAATAGTTACTTGCGATTTAGCATCCGGTCGTAGGTAAGGAATTAAATTTGGTTCATTATTACGAATGTGAGATAACTCCTGCAAAATTTTGTGAGCCAAATCCAACGCTAATGGCATGTAATTTTCGGTTTCTTTAGTAGCATATCCAAACATCATACCTTGGTCGCCTGCTCCTTGATCTTCTGGATTGGAACGCTCAACTCCCTGATTAATATCAGAAGATTGCTCATGCAAAGCAGAAAAAATACCACAAGAATTAGCGTCAAACATATATTCAGACTTCGTATAACCAATTTTACGAATGGTTTCACGAGCAATAGCTTGCACATCAAGATATGAAGTAGACTTCACCTCACCAGCTAAAACCACTTGTCCGGTGGTTACCAAAGTTTCACAAGCAACTTTTGAAGTGGGGTCGAACGCCATGAAATGATCAATTAAAGCATCTGAAATTTGATCGGATACTTTGTCAGGATGTCCTTCAGAAACAGACTCTGAAGTAAATAAATACGCCATTTTTAAGATTTTAGGTGTACAAAGTTAATTAATATGTATGGAAAGATGCAAAAATTACTTTAATAAATGAACATATTTATTGATTGAAATACAACAAGATTGGTTTTTCTATTATTTGCCTTGCATTCATGCTCCAATGGATGTTTTCCTGTTTTTTTTAAATTAAATCTTCAAGAACTTAGAAATTAGCTGTTGAACATTTGGAGAAAAGAATGGGTAATTCTTAACACTTTAATTTAGTTGCTCCACCCAATCACCGTGTTCCTTGATCAGATCGATTAGAGCTTGAACCGCTTCAGCTTCTGGAACATTTTTTCGAACGACCGTTTTCTCTTTGTATAAATTAATTTTACCAGGTCCAGTTCCAACATAACCATAATCGGCATCTGCCATTTCACCCGGACCGTTCACGATGCAACCCATTATTCCAATTTTCACGCCTTTCAAATGCGAAGTTCGCTCACGGATTTTGGCTGTCGTTTCCTGTAAGTCAAATAAGGTTCGTCCGCATGAAGGACATGAAATATATTCTGTTTTTGAAATTCGTGTTCGAGTAGCCTGAAGAATTCCAAACGCTGTTGAATTGACCAAGGATGCAGGCTGTTCAGCAGAAATCCAAAGTCCGTCACCAAAACCATCAATCATGACAGATCCAGCATCACTAGAAACATAAAGTTGAAAGGTTTCAGCATCCTTTTCCGTCGAGTTAAAATGCAAAATCACCGGATTCTGAATTCCGTTGTTTGCCAAATTGATGAAAAAGTTTCTGAATAATTGGGTCTTGTTGGAATAGCTCGTATCCAGAACCAAAATCAAATTTTTGAATTTATTAATTAATTCCGGCAAAGCTTCTTCGGCTTTAACCAAACAAAAAGCGATTTGGTCTGAATTAATTTCTGATAAATTTTCGGAAGGAATAAGTGGATAATAGCCGGATTTGTTTGTGTAATTATTCTTCCAATTTTCATAATCACAAATTACACCTAACGTTCCTGGAACTTCAAAATCCAATTTATTTTGACCAATATAAACGTAATCTGCAGCCAAATCTTGGAGATTCCATTTATCCAATTGAACTGAATAATTATAACCGAAACCATAAAAATTGGCAGGCGTTATTTGCTCTCTTTTCGAGCAATCAGCAATGACAACAGGAACATGTTTTCCACCAATATTATGAATCTCGAAAGAAGATCGTCGTTGATACGCAAATGGATTGTAAGGCAATTCCCCTTTGAATTCAGGAAGCTCAAAATTGTTCGAATGATTGAATTTCTCAGCTAACTTCTGTGCTACTGGAATTTCGAATTCTGGTTCTTCGGTCAAGGAAACGCGTATTGTATCGCCCA
>JBIIVA010000008.1:0-33380 GCA_044339705.1 Crocinitomicaceae bacterium | reverse complement strand
ATCTAGAATGTCAGGATATGAAGAAGCCGGTGTGATAGTCGAAATTTTGAATGAGGACGGGACAATGGCACGACTTCCGGAATTAATAAATATTGCTAAAAAATTCGATTTAAAAATAATTTCCATTGAGGATCTCATAAAATATCGTATTAAAACTGAAACACACGTTGAACGCGTTGTAGATATTCACTTACCTACTGAAATAGGTGAATTTCAATTATATGCATTTAAGGATAAAAATACAGATCAAGATCATTTGGCTTTGGTTAAAGGAAGTTGGGAAAAGGATGAACCAATTCTGGTGAGAGTTCACTCATCTTGTCTAACAGGTGATATTTTTGGCTCTTGCAGATGTGATTGCGGACCACAACTACACAAAGCCATGGAATTAATTGAAAAAGAAGGAACGGGTGTAATTATATACATGAATCAAGAAGGAAGGGGTATTGGACTTGTAAATAAACTGAAAGCATACAAACTCCAAGAAGATGGATACGATACATTTGATGCCAACGTTAAACTTGGATTCAAACCAGATGAAAGAGATTATGGTGTTGGGGCACAAATGCTACGTGACCTGGGAGTTTCGAAAATGAAGCTGATGTCAAATAACCCCAAAAAAAGAACAGGCTTAATTGGTTATGGTTTGGAAATAGTGGAAAATGTGCCTTTAGAAATTAAAAGCAATGAGCATAACGAAAATTATCTTCAAACGAAAAAGGAAAAATTTGGACATAACCTAAAATTGAATAAATAATGCTTTTCGCCAACGGAATCGAGAAAAAATATGGACAACTTGAAATACTTAAGGGAGTTGACTTACGAATTAATTCGGGTGAAATTGTATCCATTGTTGGTTCTTCAGGAGCAGGAAAAACTACGCTGCTTCAAATTCTTGGAACGCTTGATCGCCCAGACTCGGGATCCTTAGAAATTGCAGGGGTCAATCCATTTAAATTAAACTCTAAAGAATTATCCAACTTCAGAAATCAATCATTGGGTTTCATCTTTCAATTTCATCAATTACTACCGGAATTTAGTGCAATAGAAAATGTGATGTTACCTGCATTGATTGGAGGAAAAACGAAAAAAGAAGCGGAAGAACTTGCTCGTCCATTACTTCTTAAACTCGGAATTGAAGTTCGAAGTCAACACAAACCAGCTGAGTTATCTGGTGGAGAACAACAACGAGTAGCTGTTTGTCGCGCATTAATCAACAACCCGAAAATCATTTTTGCAGATGAACCTTCCGGTAATTTGGATACCAAAAATGCAAGGGAATTACACGAACTATTTTTTCAGCTGCGCGATGAATACAAACAAACATTTGTCATCGTTACGCACAACGAAGAACTAGCTCAAATGGCCGACCGGAGCTTAGTTATGCGTGATGGGAGGTTTGTTAACCAATAAAATGACTGAACAGGAGCTCAAAGACTTTCTCGATTTTAAATCCGATTTTTACGAAAATCCAAAATTCATAGAGGACGATCCGATACAAATCCCACATCAATTTCAAAAAAAAGAAGACATCGAAATATGTGCCTTTCTTATCTCAACTATAGCATGGGGAAACAGAAAAAGCATCATTAAAAGCGGAGAAAAGCTGCTGCAAATAATGGAATTTCAACCTCATGATTTTATCCTGAATTTTTCTGAAAAAGAGCTGAATTTTGTTCATCGCACGTTTAATTGGTCTGATTTGACTTTTTTTCTTCTTGCACTTAAAAATATTTATGAAAAACATAATGGACTAGAAAACGTCTTTCATTCGACTGATAATCAACTATTAAGCAAAATCTCAAATTTCAGAACTATCTTTTTAGAGGTTGAACACGAAAAAAGAAGTGAAAAACACATTTCAAACCCACTTTCGGGTTCGGCATCAAAACGATTGGTAATGTTTCTTCGATGGATGGTTCGGTCAAATATGAAAGGAGTTGATTTTGGACTTTGGAAGTCAATTCAAAGCTCGTCATTAATGATTCCTCTGGATGTTCACACTGGAAATATGGCATCAAAATTAGGTTTGATTTCAACTAAACAATTTTCATGGAAAACCAATGAAGAACTCATTTCAAAATTACGGAAATTCGATCCAATTGACCCGGCTAAGTACGATTTCGCACTCTTTGGATTAGGTGCATACGAAAAATTTTAAATCGGTTCAGGAATAGGAATCAATTCAAAAGTCAAATCAGAATCGGATTTTTTCTCAGGTCGAAGAATAAGGTGATTTTCATCTTCAAACTCAAATAGGAAAGACCATTTTTCACTTCGGAAATTCAACTCCAAATAGTTGTTCTCCGATTCCAAGTGGTAACTACCTTTCTCAAATTCTTTGTTATACAAATCAATTAAATTCCCGTAAATGAATTGACCGGAACTATAAAACACAAAAACTTTAGCCGTAAAATCATTGCGAGACTCGATGAAATCATTTCCGCTATATACTGAATTCACCATCCAAACTTTACTATTTCCATCACAAAATGAATAGGTAAAATCTACTTTTTCGGTAACGTCACCATTTACACAAGAGGATAGAAATATAAGGCAGATAATGAAATTAAACTTAATATACGAGGTTTTTCTCATTCAATATTTTTTGAACTTCAACTGAAACGGAATCAATCAATTCCGGTTTTATTCGCTCACCATTGATTTTCTCACACCTCACGAAAACATACTTTCCATTTTCCCATGTATACAAACAATGGTAAAAATACTTTTGCTTTTCATAACGTTCAAAAAAGCGCACTACGATATCATCGTATCGGTTTTCTTGTTTTCGTTTTTGAATAATATATCCAATAAATCGATTAGTATTCACTAATTTCCCATTACTTCGTTCAAAAATCAAAAGTCTTCTCACCGGAAAACCATTAACACCAGATCGAACTAGCAAAATAAATCCTTGATTCAAAGGCATATTGTGTTTGAGTGGAAAAAAGCGAAAAAAGCGAGGAGAACAAGCTGGTCTCTCTAAGCTATTGTCTTCCAACATAGTTGAATCACAAATCTTGAGCTCTTTAAGCAGTTTAACCTCATACCCTTGATCAAATTCATTCACATTAAAATCTGTTGATATTTCCAAAACCTCAGGAATTTCTTCTTCTATTTTTTTGGGTGTTTCACCAAGATTATTGGTTCCCTTTTTCAATAAAACCATTGCAATAATTCCACCAACTAGAATCATAACAACGGTAATTAATATTCTTTTCTTTCTATTCATTTTACTAGAGTAAATTCGGTAGTTTCACTTTTATAAATTAAAAACAAGGGAAGAAATTTGAAATGCACTTTCAAAACGAGCGAAATCAATTCCAGTTTCAATTTTCATATTCGAAAAATACGATAAAACGGACTCTGTAGGCATGTTACCCGTTAAATCATCCTTCGCCATTGGGCATCCTCCAAAACCTTTAATAGCACTATCAAATCGCCTGCAACCCACCGAATAAGCTGCTTGTAATAGTTCATTAACATGCTCTTTACGCGCATGCAAGTGAGCTCCAAACTCAACTGAACTCAACTCTTGAATTAAGGTTTGAAATAAACTACCCACTTTATCCGGGCTGGCACAACCGATCGTATCTGAAGGCGCTAATATTTCAATTCCCATTTTTTCATGAAGAACTTTTGACCATTTCAATACGATTTCCGGGTTCCATTCTTCGTTATATGGATTCCCGAATCCCATTGATAAGTAAACAATTAGCTTTTTACCTTTGCTTGCAACTAAATTCTGAATTTTTTCTACCCTACACAATGATTGTTCAATAGTCGCATTCGTATTTCTCATTTGAAAAATTTCTGAAACAGAAAATGGATAACCCAAATAATCAATTTCTTCGAAATTCAGCGCATCCTCTGCTCCTCTTTCGTTAGCTATTATTGCGAGTAACTTTGTTTTATTATTTAAATTGAGTGCTTTCAAAACTTCAGCGGTGTCACGCATCTGTGGAATTGCCTTCGGAGAAACAAAACTTCCAAAATCAATTGTATCAAAACCACAGGCCAAAAGTGAATTAATGTACTTTACTTTTAATTCTGTTGGAATAAAGAACTCAATTCCTTGCATAGCATCCCTTGGACATTCAATGAGTTTAATTCTATCCATTCAATCCTTGTTTTATGATTTCTTTGTTTATTCGTTTAATTAAAGAGGGACCTTCATAAATAAAACCGGTATACAATTGGATAAGTGACGCTCCAGCCTTTAATTTATCTATGGCATCTTGGGGAGAGTGAATACCTCCAACACCGATTATTGGAAAAGCTCCTTTTGATTTATCATGTAAATATTTAATCACCTCGGTCGATCGATTTGTTAGTGGTTTACCTGAAATTCCACCGGCTCCCATACTTTCAACAATCTTAGTTTCTGTTGTAAGTCTTGCCCTATCAATTGTTGTATTTGTTGCTATAACTCCATCAATTTTAGTATTCATTATAATCTCAATGATATCATCCAATTGTTCATCTGACAAATCGGGTGCAATTTTCAATAAAATAGGTTTTGGATTATTCTTTAATGCATTCAATAATTGTAATTCAACAAGTAATTTAGTCAGAGGCTCTTTTTCTTGAAGCGCTCGTAAATTTGGAGTATTAGGGGAAGAAACGTTCACAACAAAATAATCCACAACCTCAAAAAGTTCCTCAAATGCCAGTTTGTAATCATTTATAGCGTCCTCATTTGATGTCACTTTGTTTTTACCTATGTTACCTCCTATTATCAGCTTACCTTTTTTTCGATTTTTTAATCGCTCCTTCAAAGCAACCAAACCATCATTATTAAATCCCATTCGATTCAAGATGGCTTCATCTTTTTTTAGTCGAAACAACCTTGGTTTATCATTTCCACTTTGAGCTTTTGGAGTAACAGTGCCTACCTCAATAAATCCAAATCCCAAATACTTTAAATCTTCGAACATCGTTGCATTCTTATCAAAACCAGCGGCAAGTCCAACAGGATTTTTAAATGTTAACCCAAAAATTTTTCTTTCCAAAATGGGGTTTTCAATAACAAAAATCCGCGTAAATATAAATTTAGCGAAAGGTATTTTGAGAACTAGATTTAAACTATTGGTTGAAAAATAATGAACTTTTTCTGCGTCAAATAAGAATAAGATTTTCCGAATGATAGAATACATAAACAAATGTAAAAAAGAAAAGCGAGTTTAAACTCGCTTTTCTTTTTTTGAATTATACTTTGAACCTACCCGAGGATTTCAGGTTGTATTTTTTACGTTGTCTACCGTAATCTTTATAAGTCAAATTTCTAGTCACAATCAAATTCATATGATAGTAAGCATCTTTATGGTCTGAATCGCCTCGTTTTTCACCCGGGTTAAATGAAGGATTACCCGCAACTGGATTTGAAAAATAAACCGCTTCCGGGGAACTAAGAAGGGAAGGATTTGCATAAGTTGTACTAACGTCATCAATATAATCAGAAAACGTTTTAACATAAGCCAGTTCCATTCCTACTCTCCACATTCTTGAAACTCCTATTCTAAAACCAAAACCGGTAGGAATGGTAAGCGTAAGCGGATTATACATGGCCGTTTGTCCTTCCGTTTTCAAAGGCCTTAAAGCGACCATTCTTCCGTCTATATATTCAGATTTTGGATTAAAGTACAACATGCCTATTCCCGCAAAAACATAATATTGTTGACTTCGGCTTTTTTTAGAATAATTTCCCGGGAGATTAAACATCGAACCAAATTTCTCATTTGCTGCAAAAATGAACTCAATTCGCTGTTGAACTTCAAAACACAAACTTTGAAAATTTAAGCTTCTAATGTGCCGAGTTGGTTCTTCAGACCACTTATCATTTCCTTTCAGTTGAAAGACACACAAACTTGTAGTTGTAGCAAAATAAGGATGAAATCTTTGACGATATCCTAGCCAACCGGCGAATCCAGTTGCCTGTATATCAATATCTTTCAAGCTGTAATCTCTACCCACTCCAACAGAACCACCAAGATCTCCATTGAATTGAGCTGCTCCTAATCCAATCTGAAGCTCTTTTTTGTGCAGTGACCAGTTTCGCTGTGTATTAAAATTGGCATGCTGAGCCTTAGACTTGTATGAGAAAGATACAATGATAAAAAATATAAAAATAGTCCTCATAGGTTTAAGTTAAACTTTAAACCCACGAAGATAATCTATTTTTACAACATAATCAAAATAATTTTTGAATGTATTTCTTTAACATTTTCAATGATTTAAATGTATTTAACGAAAACAAATCCCAAGATCACTGAAAAACCGATAGCCCCATAAAACCAGGGGCTTATCAGTATTGATTTCGAAAAATTAAATTTGTGAATAACCTCATCAAAATTTCTCTTTTTTAAAATTTCCTGCGAAGAAGGATCGATACGATTGATTGTGATTTTAATCTTACTCATATTTTTTCAATTAAATTTCTTCTTCAATTTCGCCAAAGCTCTAAACGTTTTTACCTTGGCATTATTTTCAGTCAAATATAAAATCTCACCTATTTCCCTGAAAGATCTTTTTTCAAAAAATCGCATTTCAATTAATTGAAGTTCATTTTCCTTTAATAAAGTTAAACTTTTTAAAAGTTTTTGACGATTTTCTTCTGACTGATCATCGCAAAGTTCATCAACAATTTGAACGATAGTTACCAGATCGATATTGATTGTTCTGTTTGCTTTTTTGTCTCTAAATGACTGGTATAGTTCACTTTTGGCAATTCTAAACAACCATGATGAAATTGGAACTCCTCGAAATTCAAATTTATTCAATGCTCCCAATGCCTTCAAAAAAACATTGGAAGTAATATCATATGCTGCATCCTCTTCATCGACTCTTTTAAAAATATAACGAAAAATTACCTCGTAATATTTGTTGTAAATAGGAGCGAAAAATTGAGGATTCATTTTTGCCTTTTCAATTAAAGTTAATTCTTCCTGAAGAACTAAGCCACTCTGGTGGTAAGCGAAATTTGTTGCCATTTTTTCTTGGTTTTATAGTTTTTTAACTTGGAGAATTTAAGAGCTTGCAGACTCTTTGAAAAACCATAACGCAACCTTTTTTATTTTGTAACATTTATCGAAAAAAATTATTTTCTTTCTGTTTTATTTTTTTAGAAAAGTTTTGAAACGATTCAAAACTTTATCGATAAATTTGTACATGCGACTACTACTAATTTTGATTTTTCTACTTTCCTCGCTATTCAATCAATTAAGTGGACAACATAGTAATTATAACTCCCAAAGTAATTGGTCTTTAAATAAACGAGAATTACAATTCGGCCTGGGCGCTACACAGTTTACAGGGGATCTTGGTGGAACTCCAGATATTGGAACAGACTATAGTCTACGTGACGTTAATTTGCAATCAACTGCCTTCGCCGGCTGGATAGGCTATAGATATCGTTTTCATCCAATTTTTGCAACCACAACATCGGTTTGTTTGTTTGGATTGAAAGGAGATGATGCTCTTTCTCAAAATGTTATTCGAAATAGTCGTAATATCAATTTCAAATCGACAACTTTTGAATTTCAACAACGGTTAGAATGTATTTTTTATGCTGTTGAGCGTTTTGGCGCAAGATATCGATTACCCGGAACAAAGTATGTTAAGAACAGAAATGAACAATACTATTTTTTTAGTGGTATTGGACTTATGAGATTCAATCCGAAAGGATTTTTCAATGGTGAGTGGCATGAATTACAACCGCTTAGAACTGAAGGCCAAGGGCTTAAAGGTGGTCCAGAACCGTATAAAAAATATACATTAACCATTCCAGTAGGAATAGGTTTTAGAGTAGGAATAAGTCGCATGTGGCGTTTGGGAATAGAAGCCACCTACGTTAAAACTTTTTCCGACTATATTGACGATGTAAGTGGTGTATATTATGACCCTAGTAAACTTCAATCTGGATTGGCAGCTCATTTTTCAAACCCTGCCAACCAAAATTTAGAATGGTTTAAACCCGGTGACCAGCGAGGTGACCCAACTCACAAAGACGCCTATTATCACTTGAATATCATTCTAACAAGGAATATTACATATAAGGAATTCAATATGAATCTCAATCGAAAAGGAAGATCTTTTTCGAAAACTAAAAAACTTCGACGATTTAGGGGTTAGAATTGTATTCTGAGTTGAATCAGTAAATCTGTTTTTCGAGATCCTTGAATTTGTTCGGCACCTGAGCTTATGGAATTTCGATTATTGTATAGAAAATAACCGTAGCGCACCCACAAATCAAAACGACGAAGAAATGAATATCTTAACAAGATATAGGCTCGATTACCCTGATAGTAGTATGCCGGTACAGCGAATGCATACAAAGCATTGTTCTCAAACGAATAAATTCTTGTGTCATAACTATCTGTATCAAATAATGCATATCTTAGAGCAATATCTAACGGGAAACTTTTTGGACGAAAAATGAAATCCTGAGTCAATAGTAATCCTTTTTCAGGTATGTTACTCAAACGATTAATGGTAACATATTCAATTCTGCTCTTAATTGTAAAAAACTCACTAACGGTATAGGACAAATTAAAACGATAACTGCGTTGAATTACATCTTCAATTTCAGTGACCGTTCCATCTGAATCGCGGCTATTGCGCTGACGCATTTGTTGACGAAAGCGACCATAGACTTCAAATATTTTGTTCGGCTTGTATATCGGTTGAATTAAAAACTCATGGCCATAGGATGGGGCATCAACTAAATATCTCATCCATGGAAATTGAAACAAATCGGCATAACCATTCAATGACCATTTTGAATTGATTTTGAGTTTCAATCCCGCGTACAATCCTTTTTCATTTTGGGTGTTACTTCCCTCTGAGAAACCAGCATTGTAGAACGTTTGATAGTCTCTCGAATAATTCCGATAAAGCAATCCAATACTTGCGCGCGAATCTACAGAAATCATAGCACCATGAACCATTGCCAATCCATTTTGAACTTGGGAATCCAAGACTTTTGAAACTTCGCCAAATAAATTCAAATTCTTGAAGGTATAATTGTAATCTCCACTGACTGATAACCGACTTTTGCCTCGAAAATCAAATTGGTTATATAATTCTGTTCTTTTGTCAAAAACTTTATCGTATCCTTGATAAACAAAAGCGGAACCAATTTTCAAACTTGTGGAGGAATAACGAACATTCGCTCCGGTGATCAATTCTGTCAATCCGTTCATTTTTGAAATCTCAGAATTTGTTCGATGCAAACCAGATAAATCAATGGTTGAAATAAATTCAAGATCCTCATATGTTGAATCTGCTAAAACGGCAGCATCTATCTTCTTTCGTGAACCGAACAAAGTCAAACCAAAATTTCGATAAGCCAAATCAACGGCCGCTCCTCTTAAAAATCGAGACTCATCGACACTTGTATAAGGTCTAATTGGAATTGCATTTCGTTTGATTGTCGCAATATCAGCTGTTTTCCCGAAAGCATAACTCGACCAAAGATTCAACCCCTGCCCTATTTGAATTTGATAATCACCTAAAACCACTGATCTCAGATACTTACCACCTTTAAAAAAAGCATGAGCAGAATAAAAATCAAAGCCATTTTTTTGCGCTCCTCTAAAAAACTGTTCTCCGGGGTCTTTTTCACAGGTATAACCAATGCTTATGTTTGTTTTATACGTATATCTGAAACGTGTATAATATCGGTCTCCATTACCATAATAGTATTTATTCGAAGTTTTTTGAATCGAATCAGGAACATCGGTATAACCAGCTTTCGGCTCCATCATCGGTTGATAGCGAATGAATTGTTCAAATTTCCCTTGTTTGATGGCTTCTTTGAAAGTAATGTGCAAATTATCCAAGCGATCATCAACACGAACAAAGGGTCTTACCAGTTCAATTGTAATCAAATCCCAATATTCCAAACTTTGCAATTCGTAAATGGTAATGAAATTTCCGAATGCTTTTCGGTGGAGCAAGAGGTCGTTTATTTGAACTTCTGTCAATAAATTCAATTCTTCTAATTCTTGACCTTGCGTTGTGTTGAGATTGATTGGGTTATCATAATAAAAATTAAGTTGTTCAATGATATTGGTCAAATCAAGATTTTCCGACTGCAATTGTTCAGAAATAAATTCAATTCGTTGTTGGATGATTTCACCTTTGTCTTGCGCTTTTAAAAATCCAATTTGGAAAAAGACAATTACAAAGAAAACTCGCTTAAGTATCATTTTAATTGAACTGTAAAACTCACATTTGGAGACCAACCAATGTTTTGCTGATATGCTGAACCAACATCCAACTTATAAATTCCTTTCCAATGGTATCCAAATCCAAATGAAAATTCAATCGGTGCCGTTCCAAATCCTCCTCGAAAATATAAATTCTCTGCCGGCTCGTATTCTATTCCAGATTTAAAACGAATCGGAAAATCTACATTTTTTTCTGCCTCCCCCAAAAGCAAAACTTTTTTTGAAACATGGTATCGAGCTCCAAGTCTAAGAGCTGTTGTATATCGATCCTCTTGAAATACAGATAGTTCATTTCTAGTTAAATTCAAAATACTGAATCCAATATGCCAATTTTCAGAAATTTTCGCCATTGCACCTAATTCTGCAGTTACCGTTTGATGTCGACCATAAGCTTGAGGTAAACGAACTAAATGATAATTTAATTGAACTCCTATTGATAAAAAGTCCGTCAATGCAAGAGAATAACCCAACCCAGAACGATAAGTTCTAAAATTCGAATATCCGAAAGTTTGCGCCCCCATTGAAATCACACCTCGTTTCATCGGAAATGCGACAACAAAACCTTGGGATTGTAACTCACGCAGTAAAAAACGATTTTCGTATGAAACGCCAAAAGCAACCTTTTTTATTCCAACAATAGCGGCCGGGTTATGATGATAAGCCCAAACATCGTTTAACGCAACGCTCGCATTTCCCAATGCCATTGATCTACTCCCCATTGGCTGCCACCCTTGAGCGAACGTCTTGGTTAAAGAAAAAAACACACAGCAAATTATAACCCGAATCATTTAATTAATCTTTGAAAATCACCACAATTCTGAGTGCGATACTCTTTATCTTCAACAAAAAACCAGGATGAACCATTATCCTCGCTCAAAGCATAAATAAGTATTCGTTTTATCTCAGGACTCGCAAATTCGTCCTTTTTTAAAGCCAATTTTAATTGAACTTGAATTAAATTGTCCTTGATAACGATTTTACTCAATACTGCATCCGACCAAAAAAAATTCTCTTTGACAAAATATTTTGCGAATTCATCATTTCCTTTTTTCTTGTAGTATTTTAAAATCGAAGGTTGTGTTAAAGATGCTCTAGACAATTTTAAATCTGAATTAACCGCAAATAAATACTTTGAAACAGCCATATTCAGAGTTTTTTCCTGATTTGACTTCAATCCGCAGGCAGTAAGGATAAAGAAACAAATAAAAAACAGATAAAATAATCTCATCAGAACATTTTCAAACCTTTCAAAATTAATGAAAGTTGAAAACGAACCGATATTATGTAAACAAGTTAATCTAAATTTAATTTTCAAGACTTTCAATTCAGTTTAAAAACCTTGAATCTATTCGAATAATTTTTTCAAACTAGAATGCTTTTGAGTGATTTAAGGAAATAATCGAATAGAACTACAGCCTTCGCATTTTTTGAATTTCGTTTCTAATGAATCAAAATAAACTTACCATTTAGTAAGTTTCCATTTAGTATGTTACCATTTAGTAAGTTTTTGTAACTTTGTTGGAAATGATAGCAATGAAAGAAGAACTTTCACCCTTTCTTTTTCAGCAGTCCCTAAGGAAATTAGGGTTTAGCAATCGGTAAGACAACCTTAAAAAACTCTATAAAAACTTATCTCAAGTTATCAATACTATGTTTGGGGTAAATCGTCTCCAGGCTGTTCGGACAGGTTTGTCATTGAAATTTTGTAATTGACTTATTTTTTTAGGATTGCAATCTAAATACACAAAAATTGAATGAATGACAGAATTAATTGTTGATTTGATTTAAACCCTTAAAATGGTTGTAACAACCATATTTAAATCCGCTCCTATGGATAAATTCAAGCATTAATAATGGTTTCAACCATTTATCAAACGATTCGTTCCATTTCAATTTATTTGAAGCTTTTCAAGCTGTTTGTAAACAAGAATTGTATCTTTGAAACACCAATGAAAAAATAGCAATGGAATTTCAATTCAATCAACCGACAAGAGAAAAATGGAGAGAAAAAATTATTTCCGAGCTCAAGGAAAATAGTGATCGAATTATATTTAAAAATGACATTGATGAAATTCAAATAGATATAACCCAAGTGGCTTCGAAATCATTTGAAATACCTGAAAACAGAATTTCAAACGAGTGGAAAAATTGTTTCAGAATCGAAGTCAAAGAAGAAGCTGAGACGAATCAATCGTGCTTGAAAGCTTTGATGTCAGGTGCTGACAGTTTATTTTTTAAGGTAAAGAAATCCAATACTAATTGGAGCAAACTTTTCAAGGATATTCAATTTGAATTCATTCAAACACGGATTTCTATTTCAAATAAAACAGAACGTGAGGCATTTCTAAATTTTGTTAGAGAAAATGAAATTGAACAAATAAATTTGATTTTTGATGCGCTTACGGAGGAAAGTGATTTTAATGAAAATAATTCTTTTCTTTTGAATGGATTCGAACTTCAACAAATTGGAGCAAATACATGGCAAGAAATTGGGGTAATGCTGTCAACATTCCATGAGCTTTTGATCTATAATTCGAATGCAAGGAAATTTAATTTTCACTTGGGAATTGGTTCAAATTATTTCTTGGAAATTGCTAAAATAAGAGCGGTAAAATGGCTTGTTAATCATTTATGTAATCTTTATCAAATTCAACCCGAAGTGCATTTCACTGCCGAAATCGGACTTAGTAACAAATCACTAAAAGATCCACATACCAATTTACTAAGGCAAACCACCGAAGCAATGGCTGCTATTTCAGGAGGAGTTTCAGAATTAACAATCGGAGCTTATGATCGTCTGTCCGAAAAAGGACCCAACGATTTTTCGCGAAGAATGGCTTTGAATATTTCGAATATTCTCAAAGAAGAAAGTTACTTCGATTATGTTAAAGATCCATTAAAAGGAAGTAACATCATCGAGTTATTGACGGAGCAAATTGTTTTGAAAGCTTGGGATTTTTTAAAGACTTTGGAGAAATTTGAGTCGATTAACGGGACAGCTAAAATTGACTTCATTGGACAATCCATCTCTGAAACACGAAACAAACGAATTCAGAAATTCAATGAAAAGAAATTGGAATTAATTGGAGTTAATTGCTTCTTAAATCCAACTGATGAAACCAATTCATGGACGAAAGAAAAAACATATTTGGAACTACCTTACTTAATTTTCGAAAATTGCAATTAAGATGAAGCGAAAAGAACTTGGCGATATTGATTTTCAGAACGCAACAATTGATCACAAAAACGGCATTTCATTTGAAACTGCTGAAAATATTTCAATTCAATCGGAATATTTCAAAACAGCTATTGAAAATTTAAGTCATAAAAACTATTTGTCTGGAATTGAACCGTATTTGGGTGGGCCATACGCATCAATGTATGTCTCAAAACCATGGACAATTCGACAATACGCAGGATTTTCAACCGCAGAGGAATCCAATGCTTTTTACATACGAAATTTAGCCGCCGGGCAAAAAGGACTTTCCGTAGCTTTCGATTTAGCAACACATAGAGGTTATGACTCGGATCATCCACGCGTAATCGGTGATGTCGGAAAAGCAGGAGTCGCCATAGATTCCATCGAGGACATGAAAGTGCTTTTCAACGAGATTCCACTTGGCGAAATGTCTGTTTCCATGACCATGAATGGCGCCGTTTTACCGATAATGGCTTTTTACATTGCAGCAGCGAAAGAACAAGGTGTAGAGATTTCAAAACTAGCAGGAACAATTCAAAATGATATTCTAAAGGAGTTCATGGTGCGAAACACTTACATTTATCCACCTGAACCGTCCATGCGGATTATTGCCGATATTTTTGAGTTTACTTCTCAAAAGATGCCAAAATTCAATTCGATTTCGATTTCTGGTTATCACATGCAAGAAGCTGGAGCAACCGCTGCCATTGAATTGGCATATACCTTAGCCGATGGCGTTGAATACATTCGAACTGGAATCAAGGCAGGGCTAAAAATTGATGATTTTGCTCCACGTCTGAGTTTCTTTTGGGCCATTGGAATGAATCATCACATGGAAATTGCAAAAATGCGCGCCGGACGACTTTTATGGGCGAAACTTGTGAAACAATTCAATCCAGAGAATACAAAATCTACCGCGCTTCGAACGCATTGTCAAACCTCAGGTTGGTCTTTGACAGAACAAGATCCATTCAACAATGTAGCTAGAACCTGCATCGAAGCGATGGCGGCAGCTTTGGGAGGAACACAGTCTCTGCATACAAATGCGCTAGACGAAGCAATTGCTCTACCAACAGACTTTTCCGCTCGAATTGCGCGTAATACGCAAATTTATATTCAAAAAGAAACAGAAATTACTTCGTTTATTGATCCTTTTGCAGGCAGTTATTACATTGAAAATCTAACGTCAGAATTAGTAGATGAAGCTTGGAAATTAATTCAAGAAGTGGAGGAACTTGGTGGAATGGCCAAAGCAATCGAAACTGGGATTCCAAAAATGCGAATCGAAGAAGCTGCTGCAAAAAAACAAGCACGAATTGATTCCGGAAAAGATGTAATCGTTGGTGTAAATCGCTTTCAAGTAATGGAACAAACAGAAATTGATATTTTAGAAATCGATAATTCCAAAGTTCGGAAGCAACAAGTCAATCGACTCAACGAATTGAAAACAAATCGGGATCAAAACCAAGTTGATAATTTATTAGCAAAACTTGAGAAATGTGCTCGAAATGGCGAAGGAAATTTATTAGAAATCGCTGTGGAATGTGCTTTAGCTCGATGTACGTTGGGAGAAATTTCTCTAGCGCTAGAAAATGTTTACGGTCGTTATAAAGCAACAATTCGCGCCATTAGTCAAGTTTATTCGAAAGAAGCCATGAAGGATGAAGATTTTTTAAAAGCTATTGAACTCGTTGAGACTTTCAGTAAATTGGAAGGACGCAGACCACGAATTATGATTGCCAAAATGGGACAAGACGGTCATGATCGTGGAGCCAAAGTAATTGCTACCGCGTTTGCAGATATTGGTTTTGATGTGGATATCGGCCCTCTTTTCCAAACCCCAGAAGAAGCAGCGAAACAAGCTATTGAAAATGACGTTCATATTTTGGGAGTTTCATCGCTTGCTGCCGGACATAAAACATTGGTTCCTGCGGTTATCGAAGAACTAAAAAAACAAAATCGTTCCGACATCATGGTTGTGGCAGGAGGTGTAATTCCTCAAAAAGACTATTTATTTCTAGAAGATGCTGGAGTTTTTGGAATCTATGGCCCTGGAACAAAAATTTCAAAAGCCGCACAGGAAATTTTGAATCTTCTAATTGCAAGTCACCAATAATTTTTAAATTCGGCACAGAAATTGAAAAGAAAGCATAAAAATCTACAATAATGAAAAAAATTAATTTATTGCTATTTCTCGTTTTATCGAGTTTAGTATTTGCACAACCAAAATTAACTTTCAGCGAGTCTAAACAAATTCTTGTTTTAGATGATGAGTCTAAAGATGCAAATTTGGTTACACTTAAATCTAGTTTCACAAGTGCTGGAACGAAAAAATTAAGTTCACTTTGGACAATTTCAGGAATTAAAGGTAAAGATTGGGAATTCGTTACTGGAGATGAAAAATCGGATCAATCCACCATAGAATTCAACAAAGTTGGAATGTATTCAGTTTCACTTACAGTTGCATTTTCTAGAACCAAAACACTAAAAGATGGCACAAAAGAAGAGGAAGAAGATGAACTTTCAGTGGAAAAAGAGAACTTGATTACAGTAACAAACAATTTGGATGAGTTAACACAGATTCATGCGGACAGCAGTTTTATCAAATTGGTGAAAAAAGCAGCTGATTATACCGTAAAACCAAAATATGCTAATGATCCAACGCCTCACATTTTTCTAGCAAAAGGCTATTTCGGAATGTACAGAAAAAACATGAAGGATCCGGCAATTGCAGAACCATTAGATGAGGCAATAGCATCAACTGCAACTGCTGTTGAAATGGACTTGAATGGAATTTTTAACATGCCTATACATAAAATTTGGCTAAACAAATTTCAAAATGAAGTTGCAAGTATCAATATTCTGTACAATTTGGATGAGGAAAATAATTACCCAGTATTTTACCAGGGAGATAATGCTGAAAGAAAAAATGAATTAAATGCGACTATGTTAGAAGGAATTGAACAATACATTTCCATTACAAAAAATCCAATCGCTGCTAAATTTATGGAGGCTGCCATTCGTTATAACTCCAAAGATACCAAAACATCAACTTTAATTTGGAAAGAAGAAACCAAAAATTTATTGAAGCTGGATAACCTAGATAACTTAACTGAAACAGATTTAAAAGTATTGAAAACCGGTATTATTCTAAGTGCACAGTTATTACAGAAAAAAGATGGTAATTCAACGGAAGCATGCAATCTTTTGAATAAAGCAAACGAATGGTTTGGCAAACAAAAAGACTTCTATGCATATTACGAAAAAGTAATGAACCGATGTGGCAAACAATAAACAATCGCTTTTTTATAAATTTAGAAAAGGAGAATTAACGTTCTCCTTTTTTCATTTAATTTCGGTAATATGAAGAAACTTCCAGCATTAGTAAAAAACAAATATTTCGTTACCAGTATTGCTTTTTTAATCTATTTTTTGTTTTTAGATGATTTAGATATCATTACTATTATTAATCAAAAAAGAAAATTGAATAAGTTGGAAACACAACGAGATTTATTGTCACAAGATTTAAAGGAAGTGAAATACACATTGGGAAAATTAAAAAATTTAAACTACCTCGAGGCTTATGCCCGATCTCAAAAGTTCTTTAAGAA
Organism: Crocinitomicaceae bacterium; assembly: GCA_044339705.1. GTDB lineage: Bacteria > Bacteroidota > Bacteroidia > Flavobacteriales_D > Crocinitomicaceae > UBA952. Next base: position 16,338 of record JBIIVA010000008.1, on the reverse strand, counting down.
AGATGATGAAGAAATTTTTGTAATCACCTTTGAAGAAAAGAAGAAGAAATAAGAATTTCAACGATATTGAATATACTACAAGTACATAATTGAATAACCTAAATCGAATTAACTGAATAACATGCTTTAACCAGATATATGAAGCAGAATTTCGTTATGAATAATGAAAATATGATAAATTGAATTTGCGATTTTAATGGCTTTCTTTAAAAAAGTCATCGCTAATTCCTTTGTTGATTTTGTAGTTTGTGAGTTTAATTGTAATCGTACCTTTTTGATCTTTATTCTTATTCTTTTTAGCTTTTTCCTTCTCCGTCTTATTCAGGTCAGCCGCAACACTTTTAGGAAGTTTGAATTTCTTAACATCAATATCAAACACCAGTTGATTTGGCAGTCCAAATTCAGCCTCTGCTCCATAGGAATAATCAACTGAAACGGTCCCACTGCTGCGAGTGGTTATTTGCGATTTTAATATCAAATCACTTTTTGTGTCAATCCAAAGTTTAGCTAAGACAAATTCACTATTTTCATTGGTTGGAATAACGGTAATCAAATTCGTTTTTATATTATCAACATTCTTTACTCCACCATCCACAGCCATGTAGGAATTTTTCTTCATTAAAAAAGAATTCACGTCAGTAAAGCCTTGTTTTGGAAGTATCGCTATACCTTTGGACACGACTTTAAACTTATCTTTTTGTTTGAAGTAAATGGATGCTTTTACCGGTAGAATTTTAATCAATGGAATATCTGCCCTGATATTTGCTTCAACCGAATAATCCTTCACAGAATTTAACTTTGAAATGACACGATTTAAAATGGCATCCGCGTCTTGCGAAAACCCAATGGATGAAACTATTACGAATAAAAGAATTAAACTATTTTTCATTAGGAGGTAATGTCTTTTTTATTGAACTTAAAAATGGCTATGGATACCAAAACTACATTGTGAACCAATAGTATGATAATAGACTCTTGAATTCGTCCCCAAGGAACAGGATCCTCAAAAAAGCTACGCCAAGAAGCCATATGGGTTGTAAATAAATAAGGTTTTATACTGTCAAAAACGGATACATCCAACGAACCAATTATCGTGAAAAGAATTATGATTGCCATGGTAGAGACAATAGGCCCAATTGAGTTCTCTGCAAATGCCGATAAACAAATTGATAGTGTGGAAATAGTCAAAAGTGCCAAATAAGCAACCAGGAAACTCAATCCATAGCGCCACATGATATCATCACTTTTTAAAATCACCAATCCATCGCTATTTAAAACAATTAAATCACCAGTACCAAAGATCCATTTGGCAACAATTAAAGCTAGAAATCCAAGCCAAATTGTCAAAATGAGCGTGTATACTGCACCGGCAATAAACTTGGATAAAACAATATTCGTTCGTGATATCGGTTTTGTAGCGAGCATGCGAACCGTTCCCATTGCCGCTTCACCGGAAATCAAATCACCGGTAACCAATGCCACCAAAAGTGGAATGTGAACAATTAACATTTGCAGAATGATAAATCCAATTAAATTTCCATTAAGAATATTTCCATTAAAAGATAATGTTTGCTCGAAAGAAGCCGTAACGAATGAAATAAACGAAGAACCATCAGCCTTCATTGCGAATAATATGATTCCGATTAAAAGCGTCAGAGCACCAATCCCCAGATAACTTCTTGGTTTTGCAAGTATTTTGACGAACTCGTTGTATGTATTTTTAAGTAACATTAGGATTGTATTATTTTCATGAAAAAATCTTCCAGTTTTCGTTTTGGTTCGATGGAATGAACTTCAATTCCATTTTGAACAAGCATGCCATTAACTTTCGGAACCAAATGTTTTTCAATGTTTACTTCAAATTCATTTTCATTAATACGATCCATGTTTTTTATTCCGAATAAATTGGTTATCAACTCACATGCATCATTAAGTCGATTGACTTCAATTTTTACAACGATTTCTTGAGCATTTAACAGTTCCTTGACATCCCCTTCCACAATAGTTTTTCCTTTATTAATAATTACCATGCGATTAGCAATCAGTTCAATTTCAGATAATTGATGTGACGAGAGTAAAACCGTTTTATTTTGCTCAGTTTTCAATCTTAGAATCAAGTTCCGAATTTCAATGATTCCTTGAGGATCCAAACCAGTTGTTGGTTCATCTAAAATAATCAGATCTGGCTGATGTAAAAGAGTTTGCGCAATTCCGAGCCGTTGCTTCATTCCATGGGAAAAACCACCGATTTTGTCTTTCCCTCTTCCTGAAAGCCCAACAAAATCGAGCATTTCTTGAATTCCCCTTTTTGAAACGGATGCGCCAGAAATACGAGCGAATATTTCTAAGTTTTTTTCCGCCGATAAATACTTATAAAAATCAGGTTTTTCAATAATAGATCCTATTTTAGAAAGAATTTCAAATCGGTTTTTATCATACGATTTTCCAAACATTTCAATTGTTCCTGAATCGTTTTTTATGAGTGAAAGCATGCAGCGTATGGTAGTACTTTTACCCGCACCGTTAGGACCAAGAAACCCAAATACATCTCCTCTTTTTACTTCAAAAGAAACGTCTTTAACAGCCTGAAATGAGCCGAAGCGTTTTGTTAAATGATCAACTTTAATGATGGTTTCAGATTTCATCCTGTAAATTTAGCGTTTCTTCAAACAACTATTTTTCAACTATATAAAAAGTAATTTGTTTTTTTGTTCTTAACTCGGTTGATTTATTTCCGATTGTTTTAGGAATACGCCTGTTTTTCAGAAATTCGAGCAATAATTGAACGATTAATTTGGATTAAATATTGAATTTCTAATTAAATTCTGCTACCGAGGTTCTGCAGACGACGAAAGTAGCGAAGCTAAAAAGTTAGAAAAGGATAATCGCGATTTCTAGGCGGGACTAGGCGAAGTTTATGAAGGGATTTGCCAATTTGGCTGAAACGAAAAAAGATAATGCTTTGATAGCTATCTAATAAAAATAAGCATCTATAAAATCAAGAAGCACGTTTCTTTTTGAGAAAACAACTCAAAACCCTTGCACATGAAATGTGATTTTCTAAAACACAATATTCTAAATAAATAACCTCAGTTCGATTGTAAAATTGAAATTAGCTGCGGTGCTGCTTGCGCGCTCAGATGCATATAAAATCCTGTTAGACGAGGCGTGTACTCGAAAAATAACCATCGGTACGTCTGCTTGTTAGCGGGATAAATTGAGAGGAAAGAACACAGAATAATAGGTTTTTAGGCAAATCGAAATTATATTATACTGATAAACAAGGATTTAATTCATTAACTCATATTTCTTTATTAGTTTAAACAAATAAATATTCAAAAGAATTATTCGAAACTAATTGTTTTGTGCGATCTGAATCTAATACTAATAATAAAACTGAGATTAATAGGTTCGAGTTTAACTGCATCGCTAACCTCTGCAGTTAAGGCAATCACCATGAAATAAATTAATTCGGTTTATGTTGCTACGTTTGAAAATTAACGAAAAGACAAAAAATGCTCGTATTTATCTTTGATGAAAAGAACTAATTCCATTTCAGAGGCCGTTTTCAAAAAAGATTCATCCACATTGAGAAAAGTAATAAAATCATCGAATTCTTCTTCTGTTAAATTGATAATTTCATATGCAACATAGACTCTAAGGAGTTCTTTCACCACTTTTCGCTGGTCGTTTTTATAGGTTTGTTCGGCAATCCAAGTTTTATTCTTCTCTTTTTTAGAAAATGCTTGATAAAGAGCGGTTATAGGACTTTTCAAAACTTCAATCCCGATAACCAATTTGGTTTCACGCATAGACAAAGCCTGTCTTTCCTCCTTTATTTGCTCTAAAGTTTTTAATGGTCGAATGACAACTTCCTTTATTTCTTGTGGCAACTTTTCGATGTATGCGATTACCCTACATTGACAATTAGAATCTGGTTTTGCAATGAATTCATAAATCGGATAACCTTTTGTAGAAATTGAAAGCTTATCTCCATTAGAAGCGTAAACAGAAAATGTTCCATCTGGTTGACCAAAAACACCTCTCCCTGAACTTCGATCTATAATCATTAGATTATAAAATAACTGTGGATTTAGACTATCTATAACGCGTCCTGTAACATATACTTTGTCACATTGCGCCATTGTCAATTGGTCCAATAAGAAAAAAAAGAAAAGGATGAAAAAACGCATTGAAATACCAATCGAAATTGAGTAAATCAAAAAGAACTAGCACAAAAGGTAATGAAATCGATACAATCCAAAAGACCACAAAAATCAATTTAGCCAACTTTGATACATCGTAAGAAATAGGTGCAATTAAAACTGAGTTGACATGTGAAGCTAAAACCTCTTCATTGGATTCTTCAGAAATTTCGAGGTATTTTCTCAGCGTTGGTGTCTCTTCTATTACGACATCTCGAATGATTGCATAACTTTTATTCGGAAGCTCTTCGTATGTAGAGACATAATTAATTTTTAAATCCTCTAGTTTTTTTCGAATAATATAATTGCGTTGTATACTTCTAATTTTTATTGCCATAAAAAATCCAAAAACAATCATCATCCAGCTATTTATTAGAAATCCAATTCCAATTAAAGCAAAGGAAGATAATAATGCAAAAATGAGTAAAAATAAGTCCCTTTTTCGATTGACCATCAATTTAAAAAGTTGCCCACCATCAAGAGGGTCAATAGGAAGAAGATTGATAACATTTAAAAAAAGAAACAAAAAACTCAATTCGACCAACCAATCTAATTTATAGATTGATGACAAAATAAGTAAACACAGACCGACATACAAACCGGGAAAAGGACCTGCTGAAACAACAATGAAACTCTGTTTTTGGGAATATTTATCTTTAGTTCCTTGCACAAAAGCTCCCATTAATGGAATGAAAAGCATTCTCACATTTTCGTATTTATATAATTTCATGAAAACGTAATGTCCCAATTCATGAATGAAAAGTACGAGAATCAAAAATAGAACGAACTGTAGCTGATCATTAAAAACCAAAAGAAAAACACCTACAAACAAGACTATTGAAAAAGCTGTCAATCCCCAATTACTCTCTACTTTTACCTTTTCAATATACGGCTTTTCAGGATAATATTCGTGTTCTTCCATTTTCAGATTAAATACCCGGCATTCCGCCCATTCCTTTGAGTTTACTCATCATTCCCATCATATTTCTTGGATTACTCATAAGTTTCATCATTTTTCGCATATCATCGAATTGCTTCATTAACTTATTCACTTCTTGAATGTTAGTTCCACTTCCGCGCGCAATTCTATTTTTACGTGAGGTATTGAGAAGCCCGGGATTCGCTCTTTCTTTTGGAGTCATAGAAAGAATGATTGCTTCTACTCCTTTAAAGGCATCATCAGGAACATCCACATCTTTCATTGCCTTTCCCATTCCCGGAATCATGCCCATGAGATCTTTTACATTTCCCATTTTTTTAATTTGTTGAAGCTGAGAGAGAAAATCATTGAAATCAAACTGATCTTTCATGATTTTTTTCTGCAACTTGCGTGCTTCCTCTTCGTCGAATTGTTCTTGAGCTTTTTCTACAAGTGAAACCACGTCACCCATGCCCAAGATTCGATCAGCCATTCGAGAAGGATAGAAAACATCCAAGGCATCCATCTTCTCCCCTGTTCCAACAAATTTGATTGGTTTATTTACGATTGCTTTGATTGATAAAGCCGCACCACCGCGTGTATCACCGTCTAACTTTGTTAAGACAACGCCATCAAAATTAATTTTGTCATTGAAAGCTTTAGCCGTATTTACAGCGTCCTGTCCGGTCATGGAATCCACAACGAATAAGGTTTCTGAAGGATTTATTGCTGCTTTAACGCGTGCAATTTCATCCATCATTTGTTGATCAATAGCCAATCGACCGGCCGTATCTACAATAACTACGTTGTACCCCTTACTACGTGAATAATTAATGGCGTTTGTTGCAATTTTAACTGGATCCTTGTCCTCTCGATCAGAGTACACATCAATTTCGAGTTGATCACCCAGTACATGCAGCTGATCAATGGCTGCCGGACGATAAACATCACAGGCAACCAATAAAACTTTTTTTCCTTTCTTTTTATTGAGGTAATTACCAAGTTTTCCAGTGAAAGTGGTTTTTCCTGAACCTTGGAGTCCCGACATCAGAATAATAGCAGGGTTTCCTTTCAAATTAATCTCTGATTCGTTCCCCCCCATTAATTCAACAAGTTCCTCATGGCAAATTTTCACCATTAACTGACCAGGGGAAACAGACCGAAGAACATCTCTTCCAAGTGCTTTTTCTTTTACAGTATTTGTAAAGCTCTTTGCGGTATTAAAATTAACATCGGCATCAAGTAAGGCTCTTCTTACTTCTTTCAAGGTTTCAGCAACATTAATTTCTGTAATTTGACCTTGTCCCTTAAGAACCTTAAACGCTCTTTCGAATTTGTCTGTTAGATTTTCAAACATAGTTAAACTTAAATGATAAACAAAGGTAGTATTTTAAAAAAATTGAATCAATGAAAAGTGGAATCAATCAAGTATTATGCCGTCTTTTTTGCAGAAAGAATAGACCAAATCAGTGACAAAACTAATACGCTTCCTAGAATTGATAATGAAACCAGAGCGTCAATATGGTAAATGGGTGAAAATATCATTTTAAGACCGATAAAACTCAAAATAACTGCCAACCCATATTTAAGTTTGGAAAACATGTGTATAAAATTCGCTAGTAGAAAATACAAACTTCTTAAACCAAGTATTGCAAAAATATTTGACATATACAGAATAAACGGGTCGTCCGGTGCAATTGCAAAGATTGCAGGAATGGAATCGATGGCAAAGATTAAATCTGTGGTTTCAATAACAGCCAATACAAGCATTAAGCGAGTTGCGAAACGAATTTTCATTTTTTTAATCATAAACTTTCCTTCATGAAACTCGTTCGAAACAGGAAAAAATTTTCGAACAATTCGAACTCCAAATGTTTTACCGAAGTCTTTTTCTCCCTCTTCTTCTTCTTTAGCGAAAGCCGATTTAAATCCTGCATAAACCAAGAAAAAACCAAAAATAGTCAGTAAAAGATTAACTTTCAACGACCTTCCTAATAAATCAAAATCAGGAAGATAAGTTAAATTAATTAATTCAACCCCTGAGAAGATAAAAATTGCCCGCATGATCAACGCCCCCAAAATACCCCAAAATAATACCTTATGATGCAATTCTTTTGGGACATTGAAGAAGCCAAATACCAGAATAAACACAAAAAGATTATCAACTGACAAGGCTTTTTCAATCCAATAGGCGGATTGAAATTGAGCAAATTTTTCCATGTTCGTTTGACTCAATAAAAACAAGGAAAACAACATGGAAAGTGAAATCCATATAACAGACCAAGTAACCGCTTCTTTATTTGATATTGCATGACTTTTTCTATTGAAAACACCCAAATCCAGAGCCAACATAAAGACAACGACAATGGCGAAAATCGTAATTAACAAGGGTTGAGTCGCAATGTCCATTATTTTTTTTGACAAATCTAATGAAACAGATAACTTCAAAAATTCTTAAACTTTTTCATTATCCACAATTTTTGGTTCATTAAGAAAAAATAACAATTTTAGTTCAAGGCATAGTTATTGACATGGTTATTGTTGGAAAAAGAATTAAATCGAAAAAAAATATTTTAGTTATTGGTCTAATTTTGTTAAATAAAATAGTTCATATGAATGCAATTCACATTACTCTAATCTCGGTTACCCTTTTTTTTCAAAGTTGCGCCCAGTCATCAGAAAAGAAAAAACAAGTTAAATTAGCTATTCAGCCGTCCGTAAGTTCATCTTTCAATTTATCAGATTATTTATCGGAAAATGAAAAATTAGACCAAGAAGTCAACAAAGTTTTTTCACAATTAGACGATACAGCAATCATAGCCCAACTTATCATGCCAGCTGTTGGTAGATTAGGACAAACCAAAGAAACCATTGATCAGCACATTAAGGAAAGAGTAATTGGAGGTGTTCTCATGCTGAATGGAACAAAGGATGAATTTTCTTCTTGGATCAATGATTTTGAGAAAAAAAATAAACTAATTGGAAATCTCCCCTTCCTCTACAGTGCAGATGCTGAACCGAGCCTAGTAAACAGAAAAATTAATGGCTCAACACCTGTTAAAAAAGCGAATGAACTAACAAGTATCGATGAGGTTCGCTCAGTTGCACAAACAATTTCAAAAGATTTGAAAAGTATCGGCATCAACTACAACTTTTCGCCTGTTGTTGATATGTCTCCAAACAAGACTGTAGGATTCAGAAGTTTCGGAGCTGTTCCTGCTAACATTATTCCTTGGTCGGATGCCTTCATTCAAACAACGCAAAAGAATAATATTATTGCGACTGCTAAACACTTTCCAGGTCACGGTCTTGTCTCAGGAGATACTCATAAATCGCTTCAAGTTATCGATGGAGAATTGAAAGAAATTAAAAATTATCCTGAGTTAATTGCGAATGGGGTATTATCAATCATGGTGGCACACATTGCCGTTCAAAATAACAATGAATATAATACGGATGGACTACCATCCACTTGTTCTGAGAAAATTGTCACTAATCTATTAAAAGAAAAATTTGGTTTTAAAGGTTTGATTGTTACTGACGCCATGAATATGGGAGGAGTGGTTAATGTCCCTAATGCCTCTTCAAAGGCAGTTGCAGCAGGTTGTGATCTTGTTTTGATGCCTTTAGACGCTAAAAAGACACATCATGAAATATTAAATTTATATCGTAAAGACGAATCTTTCAAATCTCGAGTTGATGAATCAGCGAAAAAAATCATCCGAATGAAAATCGTTTTAGGATTATTGGGAACATAATGTTTTGAAAGTGATTTCACGATAATATAAAGAAAAGTAACAATTCATAAATTATTTAACGAAAAATTCATCCCTCAACAAAACACATAAAAATTGGGTAGTATACAATTAAAAACAGCAAAACTTAATTACATAGGGTCTGCTGAAAAAGTCAGAAAAGGATTAGAATCTAGGCGCAGTTCATTAAGGCATATACGAATATGCCAATATGACTGCAACGAAGAAGATGATTCTTTACTGGCTATCGAACAAAAATATGCATTTCAAAAATCGAGATGCACGTTTTTTCCAGAAAACAACTCGAAAATCTTGCGCTTGTAATCTCAATTACTGCTTTATATTGCTATAAATCAATAGGTTCGAGTTTTTCAGCAAGCCCTACATAGCTGATGAAATTGGAGAGCTAATTAAGTGATTCAAAACATCCATTTCAATTGGATATAATTATCCAACACAAAAAAAATCCCAACAATCTGAGTCGACTGTTGGGATTTTAAAATTTTTGTGGAGTTTATTCGCTAACCACTTCAAATTTAAATGTTTGCTTCACGCCTTTATACAAATTAGCTTCTGCTTCGTACGTTCCTAAGTCTTTGATAGGCTCATCTTTAATTTTTAAAGACTTTCGATCGATGTCGTACCCGGCTCTGCGCAAAGCATCAGCCAATTGAACGGTATTTACAGAACCAAATATTTTTCCATTTTCTCCTGCTTTTGTGGCAATAGAAACAGAAATACCCGCGATTTTGGCAGCTAACTCTTGAGCTTCTGTTAACATCTTGGCTTCTTTATGAGACTTTTGACGCATAACTTCTTCATGAGCCTTTCTGGCGCTTGCCGTTGCTAAAACAGCATACCCTTGAGGGATTAAAAAATTACGACCATATCCAGGTTTCACCTTTACGATTTCGTTTGCGTAACCCAATTTGTCAACATTTTTCTTTAATATTACTTCCATGATTTCTAATCTATTTAGTTCAACAATTGGATTATTTCAACATATCACCAACATAAGGTAAAATCGCAAGGTGTCTTGCACGCTTAATTGCTTTGTTCACTCTTTTTTGATATTTTGCCGATGTACCCGTAATTCGACGAGGGAGAATTTTCCCCTGCTCGTTCACTAACTTCAACAAGAAATTTGGATCCTTGTAATCGATGAACTTAATTCCGCTTTTCTTAAAGCGACAATATTTATCCTTTTTAATATCAATATTAATCGGGGTGAGGTAACGAATATCGTTTGACATTTCTTTTTAATTTTTCTGAGTTAATACTTTAATTAAGCAGTTGTTCCGGATTTGGCTCTTCTTTTTTCAGCATAGGTGACATGGTCTGCATCCATTTTCACCGTAAGAAAACGTAATACACGTTCATCGCGCTTCATCATTAATTCATAATCAGCTACGACTTTACCATCCGCTTCAAACTCTACTAAAAAGTAGAAACCAGTTGATTTTTTTTGGATTGGGTAAGCCAATTTGCGCAAACCCCAGTTTTCGGAATGCTTGATTTTAGCACCAAAGGCCTTCATCTCACTTTCGAATTTCTGCACTGCTTCCTTTGCCTGATCATCAGACAAAACGGGAGTTAAAATGAAAACAGTTTCGTAAGAATTCATAATGTTAATCAATTAAATTAATAAAATAGGGTTGCAAATGTACGGATTTTTTTTAATTCACAGTAAAAAAATAGAACTCAAGGGAAATTGATAATAATTTCTTACCACCCAACAAATAACAACAATGAAATATGTTAAATCCTTATTTCTCAAAATATTTTGAGAACAAACATAGTTAATTGAATTTTAAAAGCATAACTCATATTAGAATCAATCCCTGCTAAAGCGATTGATACTACACCTTTAACTCACGAATTTCAACGGATTCCTTTAAATTTTAAATAACAAAAAAAAGAAGTATTGTGCCAAGTCAATGACAAATTGTTTAAAACTATTGTAAATACAAAAAAGTAAAAGAAAATAAATTGTCGAGATTTGGTACAAAGTTATAGCGGATTGAGTTACGAAAAAATGATTAAAAGCAGGAGGAGCTGAAACCTCTTTCAAAAAACAGGGAGAATCTGAAAATCCACACGAGTAGGCAATTTAAATTTTATTGTTAATGAATTATTATTTAAAAGTATTACAAAACTATGCCAATTTCAATGGTCGCGCTCGAAGAAAGGAATATTGGATGTTTGTGTTATTCAATTTAATAGTGTCTTATATCGTCGGATTTATCGGAGGACTCTTAAAATTCCCTCTATTGTCAAATCTTTATTCATTGGTAGTATTATTACCCTCAATAGCTGTTGCTGTCCGAAGAATGCATGACGTTGGTAAAAACGGATGGTATATTTTAATTCCAATTTACAATTTTATTCTTTGTGTAACAGAAGGAGATAAAGGCGAGAATGAGTATGGTCCTGATCCAAAAAATGAAAATTCGGATGATTCTTTATTGGATTCATAATTTAATTTACTAGAACTAGATTTACAAATACGAAAACAGTTTTTTTGCAAATTGTAAAAAAATCCTATATTTGCACCGTATTTGAAAAGTTCAGGTACTACATAAAAATTATTTAAACAATATTGGAATGTATTTAGATTCAGCTAAGAAAAAAGAAATCTTCACAAAACATGGAGGTTCTGAAACAAACACCGGTTCAACCGAAGGTCAAATCGCTCTTTTCACCTATAGAATTAGCCATTTGACTGAACACCTTAAGAAAAATCGTAAAGATTTTGGTACGCAAAGAGCACTTCAGTTGCTTGTTGGTAAACGTCGTAGTCTTTTGGATTATTTAAAAGGTAAAGACATTGAAAAATATCGTGCCTTGGTAAAAGAATTAGGATTACGTCGTTAATTCATTCGCTGAGCCACGAAAATAATTTATTGAGAGGGGACATTCGGCTTTGGTCGGGTGTCTTTTTTTTTGGGTTAAAAGACTTTTGGATAAACGACATCAAGACAAATGACTTGAAAATAGTTTAAGGATTGGTTTAATTAAATAATTACATGGCGATTCATAATTTTCGTGAAATGAAAATTTGGAAGGAAAGTATCGGATTGGTAAAGAATATTTATGTTTTTACCCAAACTCTTCCTAAAGAAGAAAATTTTAATTTGATTTCTCAAATGAATCGATCTGCACTTTCAATTCCTTCAAACATAGCTGAAGGTTCTGGTAAAACTACAAACAAAGATTTTAAACGTTTTTTAGATATTTCGATTGCTTCGAGTTATGAGTTAGAAACCCAATTGATTTTGGCGAATGAAATTTATCAAATGGAAATAAATGAATTAGTTAATGAGATCAATAATTTACAAAACAGAATGATTGGTTTTAAAAGACAACTAAATGATTAGTATTCAAAATCACATGGTCATTCTGTCATTTGTCCTCGAGTCATTTGTCATTTAGTCCTAAAGTCATAATATCCTAAAATCAATATAAACAAGTAAATAAATAAAAATGAATATAGGTTTAAGAAAGTCAATGATTACCGGCGGCAAGGAGATTAGCGTCGAAACCGGAAAATTGGCAAAACAGGCAGATGGGTCTGTTGTGGTTCGTATGGGCGATACCATGTTATTAGCAACTGTTGTTGCAGCACCTGAAGCGAAAGAAGGTGTAGATTTTTTACCGCTAACAGTTGATTACCGTGAGAAATATGCGGCAGCAGGTAGATTTCCAGGTGGCTTTTTCAGAAGAGAAGCTCGTCCGTCGGAAACTGAAATTTTAGTAATGCGTTTAGTGGATCGTGCTTTACGTCCTCTATTCCCAGATGATTATCATGCCGAGGTGCAAGTAATGATTCAATTGATGTCCTATGACGGTGTGAATAATCCAGATGCACTATGTGGATTTGCAGCTTCGGCGGCTATTGCAGTTTCAAACATTCCATTTAATGGACCAATGTCTGAGGTTCGTGTTGGACGTGTAAATGGTGAATACATCATCAACCCAAGCATGGCTGAAATGGCTTTGTCGGATATTGATGTGGTAATTGCTGGAACCATGAAAGACATCAACATGCTGGAAGGTGAAATGCAAGAAATTTCAGAAGCTGAATTAGTGGAAGTGTTCAAAATTGCGCACGCGGCAATTAAGGAACAATGTCAATTCCAATTGGATTTAGCAGCTGAAATTCCATCGGCTAACCCGAAAAGAGAATATTCTCACGAAACGCATAACGAAGAGGTTCGAGCAAAAGTTTATGAACTTGCAATGGATAAGTGTAAGGAAGTTGCTCGAATGGGATTAGCTAACAAAGCTAAAAGAACAGAATTATTCGACGAAATCAAAGCGGAAGTAAAAGCTGCTTTTACTGAAGAAGAATTAGCTGAAGTAGGAAAATTTATCTCTCCTTATTTTTCAGAAGTTAAGAAAAAAGCAGTTCGTTGGGTGATGTTGAACGAGCGTAAGCGATTGGACGGGCGTAATTTCGATGAAATCAGACCAATTTGGGCAGAAGTAGATTATTTACCAATGGTTCATGGTTCAGCAGTGTTTACGCGTGGAGAAACTCAGTCATTGACTACTTTAACATTGGGTGGTAAAATGGATGAACAGTTAATCGACGGTGCGACATTCCAAGGAACTGAAAAATTCTTATTGCATTATAATTTCCCTCCATTTTCAACGGGTGAAGCAAAACCGCTCCGTGGAACTTCGAGAAGAGAAATAGGTCACGGAAACTTGGCTTTAAGAGCTTTGAAACCTGTTTTACCTGCTGATAATCCATACACAATTCGTATTGTTTCTGACATTTTGGAATCAAATGGATCGTCTTCGATGGCAACTGTTTGTGCCGGTACACTTGCACTGATGGATGGTGGTGTACAAATCAAAGCACCGGTTTCAGGCATTGCCATGGGATTGGTTGCGGATGAAGGTAAATTTGCAGTTCTTTCTGATATTTTGGGTGATGAAGATCATTTAGGTGATATGGATTTCAAAGTTACAGGTACTGCAAAAGGAATCACTGCTTGCCAAATGGATATCAAAGTGGACGGGCTTCCATACGAAGTTTTGACACAAGCATTGGAGCAAGCAAAACAAGGTCGTTTACATATTTTAGGTAAAATAACTGAGACAATTGCGGAGCCAAGACCAACATTAAAACCTCAAACTCCACGTATTGAAGCATTTAATGTTCCGAATGAAATGATTGGTGCGATTATCGGACCTGGAGGTAAAATCATCCAAGGTTTACAAAAAGAAACGCATACAACAATTACGATTGAGGAATTACCAACAGGTGAGGGTCGTGTTCAAATTCTATCGAACAATGGTGATGATATGAACGAAGCAATTCGTAAAATTCGTTTAATCGCTTTCCCTCCAACTGTAGAAGAAGGAGCAACGTATACTGGTAAAGTGAAATCTGTTAAGGATTTTGGTTGTTTCGTTGAAATTTTACCGGGAACAGATGGCTTGATTCATATTTCAGAATTCAATTGGGATAAAGTTGCCAAAATGGAGGATGTTGTGAAAGAAGGAGATGTTCTTGACTTCAAAGTTGTAGGAAAAGATCCTAAAACGAAAAAGTGGAAGCTTTCAAGAAAGGTTTTATTACCAAAACCTGAGCGTCAGCCGGAGGCTCCACAAGCATAATTAACAACTAAAATAAGTTATAAACAAAGGCGGCTTCGGTCGCCTTTTTTGATTTTTACATAACATGAATTTGACATTGAATGGTTATTTTTGTGCAAAAATTTAAAATGAAAAATATAATTCTCGTTCTGTTATTTACATCAACATTTATTAAAGGATTTACTCAAGTTCTCATGACTGGAACTGGGTCATATTCTCAAAATTTCGATGCTTTATTAAATACAGGTTCAGTAAATAATTGGGTTGACAATAGCACAATTTCAAGCGTGTTTTCACAGCGCACTTCTACAAGCACTACTTATGCAGCTGGTACAGGAATTTTATCTACTGGTGGTCTTTACAGTTTTGGGTCAACAGGATCAACAGAAAGAGCATTGGGAACAGTTGGATCTTCGAATTCAGCTTCTGGCGGTAATTTTGCTCATGGTGTTCTACTTCAAAATACATCGGGTTTCAATATTAATTCGTTGAATGTTACATACACTTTGGAGCAATGGAGAAATGGGGGGAATACAAATCCAAACACCGTTACTTTCTGGTACAAAGTTGCTACAACTACAATTTCAAGTCTAACTCCAGGTTCAAATACTGGGTGGACAGCTGTATCTATTTTAAATGCTACAAGTCCAATAAATACCGCTACATCGGGTCCTTTAGATGGAAATAATTCATTGAATAGGGTGACCTTGTCGAATGTTGCAATTCCGAATTTAGTAATTCCGAATGGTTCGTTCATTATGCTTCGTTGGTACGATCCTGACCACACAGGTTCAGATCATGGATTAGGAATTGATGATTTATCACTTGACTGGACTGTTTGTACTTCCCCAATAAACTATTATTTAGATAGTGATGGTGACTTATTCGGGAATCCTAGTTCAGTGATACAATCGTGTGTTGCTCCAACAGGATATGTTACCAATGACTCAGATTGTGACGATGCAAACCCATTGATAAATCCAAATACTACTTGGTATGCTGACCTTGATGGCGATACTTATGGAAATCTTAATGCAACTTTTACAGGATGTATTCCACCTTTGGGTTTTGTTTTGAATTCCACAGATTGTGACGATAATAGTGCAAGTGTAAATGCTCTTTCCACTTTTTATCAAGACTCTGATCAGGATGGTTTTGGAAATCCAGCTGTTTCAATTTCGAGTTGTGGGCAACCAACTGGTTATGTTATTAATTCAACCGATTGTAATGATAATGATAATAGTGTCAATGCTATTTCAACTTGGTATCAAGATAGCGATAACGACGGCTTTGGAAATCCGGCTATTTCGGTTTCAAATTGCGGTCAACCGGCGGGATATGTTGCAAATAATACGGATTGTGATGACTCCAATGCAACCATAAATTCAAGTGCAACTGAAATTGCAGATAATATTGATAATGATTGCGATGGCTTAACGGATGAAGGATTTTCAATCTTAACATGGTATTTAGATAATGATCAAGACGGTTTTGGAGGAATTGATTCAGTTCAATCTATTCTTTCTCCTGGAGTGAATTATATTTTGGTGGGTGGCGATTGCAATGATGTACTTGCTTCAATTAATCCAAATGCACCAGAAATTTGTGATAGTTTAGATAATAATTGCGATGGCCTAATTGACAACGGATTAACTTTCTTAACCTATTACGTTGATGTGGATGGAGATAGTTATGGTAATGCAGCATTTTCAATCTCTGCTTGCGCCCAGCCAACTGGATATGTTTCAAATAATACAGATTGTGATGATGCCAACGCTTCAATTAACCCAGGAGCAACGGATGTTCCTGTAAATGGTATTGATGAAGATTGCAGTGGTCAAGACGCACCTTT
>JBIIVA010000269.1:0-2514 GCA_044339705.1 Crocinitomicaceae bacterium | reverse complement strand
TCGTTCTCTTTCATCTGTTAGATGTTCATACCAACTATGCTCATTAGCGAATAAGCGTAAAAAACGATCATTATCTTGTTCTGTAGGAACTTGATATTTTTTTAATAATTCGAAGTATTCGGTTTTTTCCATTCTTTGTCAATATTGTTACAGCTCCGAAATCACATCGAATCCTTTATAACTTCCTGTTATTGCCAATCCGGTAATTTTTGTTGCTACATTCTTTTGTTTTAATTTCAAGGCTATTTCATTAATTGTAGCACCACTTCCAATTGCATCATCTAGGATCAAAACGTGATTATAGCTTTTTTGCTGGCGCACAACAAATGTATTTTTAGCATTCGCAACACGTTCAAATATTTTAGAAAGTGCTTTTTGAGGCACAATGATTGTCGTTTTGATTTTATCCACTTTAACAATAGGAAGCGGAATATTGAGCAGGTTTTCCAAAACTGTCATTATTTGAACTTTACGCGAAATTGTTGGAGGCACATATACGATAGCATCTACCTTTTCTAGAGTTATGTAATTGCTAATCCGTTGTTTTATTTCATCTACAATTTGTTTCATCAGTAATTTGTTTTGACCCTGTTTGGCATAATGCATCAAGGTGCCAAGTCGCGTTTTTCCAAAACGTTCAATTGCGTAAAAATCTAGATAAAACAAGCTGTCAACAGCAATTTCTTTTATTCCTTCCGTACTCACGAGTTTAGAAAGACCATCGATCATTCCTTGTTTATTTAGATATGCCAGGTATTTTTTTCTTGTTAAAATGTATTCGTCAACCGTTTTTGATAATTGTATTTGCTGCTTATTGCACCAATATTCCATCGCATTTAATCCTTCGAGTTTATTTCCAAGAGCGTCTACCAGAAGAAAGTGATTAGAAAGAAATTGTTCTTTATCAAAATCAATTATTGAGGGAACATTGTCTTCTTTAAGTTCAATTAGCGCGTAATACACATGTGGTGCTTTTCCCCATTTCTGAATGGATTTACGCTCTTCAAGTTCACCAATTATTCGATGGATATATTGCCTTGAAGCTTTTAGTATTATGCTCATTTCATGGATAGTTAATTGTCCATGCTTTTTGAGTAAACGCACTATTTTTTCAGATGTTTTCATAGTGTAAATTTAATTAGTTTACAGTATACTACTTACTGTAAACTAATAATTAGTTTTTTATTAATGAATAAAATGAAAATAGAAGCTAAAAAATACAGAAAAAATTGAGATAATTCACTGAATTCAACAGTTGAAAAAGAGTTGATTAATCGACCAAGAAATGTTTAAATTAAACCTTCACAACATCCCCATACAAATCATAATGATCCGCACTTGTAATTAGAATATTTTCGAAATCCCCAAGTCGAATATACGTTTCAGTTTTTTTAACCAGAACTTCATTATCTACTTCCGGAGAGTCAAATTCCGTGCGACCAATGAAATAATCTCCCTCTACCCGATCGAAAAGAACTTTGAACGTTTTTCCAATTTTTTGTTGGTTCAATTCATAGCTGATTCCCGATTGTAAATCCATAATCAAATCAGCACGTTTCTTTTTCAATTTTGCACTCACGTCATCTTTGAAATTAAAGGCATGCGTGTTTTCCTCGTGCGAGTATGCGAAAATCCCCAAACGATCGAATCTGCTTCGCTCTACCCAATCGTACATTTCTTGAAAATCTGCCTCCGATTCACCTGGATATCCTGCAATTAATGTCGTTCTCAGCGCAATGTTCGGCACTTTAGCTCGAATTTCAGCAATTAATTCCTCCGTTTTTTCACGCGTAATTCCTCGACGCATCGCTTGTAGAATTTTAGTAGAACCATGTTGCAAAGGCATGTCTAAATACCTGCAGACATTCGAACGCTCATTCATCACATCCAACACATCCATTGGAAATCCACTTGGAAAAGCATAATGCAAACGAATCCATTCAATTCCTTCCACATCTGAAAGACGTTTAATCAAATCAGATAGCGCACGTTTCTTGTATAAGTCCAATCCATAGTATGTCAAATCTTGAGCAATTAACATCAATTCTTTAACGCCTTTGGCAGCAAGACCTTTCGCTTGGGTTACCAAATCATCGATGGGAGTTGAAAGATGTTTTCCACGCATCAACGGAATAGCACAAAACGAACAAGGGCGGTCACAACCTTCCGCAATTTTGAAATACGCGTAATGATTTGGAGTTGTAAGCAAGCGTTCTCCTACCAATTCATGTTTGTAATCTGCCTTTAATGTTTTAAGTAATCGCGGTAAATCTCTAGTGCCAAAATAGGCATCAACTTCGGGAATTTCCTTTTCCAAATCATCTTTGTAGCGCTCTGAAAGACATCCTGTAACATAAACTTTATCAACCAATCCCTCCGCTTTTGCCTCCGCGTAGCGAATAATCGTATCAATCGACTCTTGTTTCGCATTGTCAATAAAACCACATGTATTAATGATTACAATTTCGGCGTCATCCTCTAAAGATTCATGTTCCACATCGAAATTATTCGCTT
>JBIIVA010000268.1:0-2540 GCA_044339705.1 Crocinitomicaceae bacterium | reverse complement strand
CTCACCGTCACCGTATTATTTTGCGGATCAATCAGGTGAACGAAATATAACCCATTTCCAGACCATGTGCTCAGATCAACATAGAATTGTTGTTGGTTGATGGCACTCTGAAATACTTGTTGCCCCGCGTTATTTTGGATTTTAATTGTGTAACCTGACATGGCGGCGTAATTTCCATTATCTATCGTAATGTGATCACTTGCTGGGTTCGGATAAATTAAAATCGTGTTTTCGCTGTTTGGTGCAGGTAAGCCAAGTGTTGTGTTAATAACTAAAGTATCCGTGACTGTTGTTAATAGCGTATCGTAAACTGTGGTAATACACGTATCTGCAATTTGAATGGTTGCAACGTTGGAGGTGTCAGTACAGTTAGTATTTGAAGAAATCGCTCGTATGGGTTGGTTGTGGTTTGCAAACTGAACATTGGAAATGCTCAAGTTATTCGAGCTTGTTCCTGAGTAATTCCCAAAATCATTCAATGTTTGAAAACCTTGTCCAAAATCACTTTGCCATGTAAAAGTTGAATTTGCATTAGATGTTGTAGCGGTAAAGTTCGCTGTTCCACCAGTCTGAATTGTATTAATACTTGGTGAAATGGTTAAATCATTTGCACAATTCGTTGAATTATATAAATCGCTTATTTCTTGTGGTGTTAGGGCGCGATTCCAAATTCCAATATCATCTATTATACCAGAATAATATCTTGGATCATCTGCCCAATGTCTTGCGATTTGTATATCTCCAAGACAATTATCAATTTGATTTGAAACTGGAAATGAATTAATTAAATTTCCATTCAGAAAAATAAATGTTGTGTCTGTTTTTACCAAAGCAGTCAGCATATTGGAATTAGAAAAAATATTAAAACTTGATGATGAGTTAATCTCCCAGCCTAATCCTGGAGAACAAAAGCTATTATGTTTTGTAGCAAAATTTGTTGTTCCTGCGCTATTTTCATTTATGTAAATATGCCAAGATTCATTTGTTGCATCTTGAAATGAATTTTTACAAATTAAAGTTGAAATGTTTTGATTTATAGTATTAAACCACAAGTTTATAGTTCCATTTGTAAAATCTAGAGAAGGCGAATTCATAATTTGCAAATAATCATCTAGCCCATTAAAACTATATGCTTTATTCGCATTGCCAAACCGATCAGCTGTCAAGGTAGCCCCATTCACAGTACCATTATTCCCATTTCCACTTTCATCTTGTGCATTACCATTGAATGGCCACCAACCCACCAACCCATTTGTCGGCACATAACTTGGCACTTGCGCCATTAAATTCGCAGTGATACAAAGCCCAACTGCAAAGGCTGTAAATAAACTTTTTTTCATTTTTAAAGTTTTATTTTCACCCGCCCCGCAGTGAGTTATAAATAAACAAAAAAGCGTGGGACAGTTGCTTTACTCGTAACAGAGGTCCGACCAAGAACCAACACACAAAGCAAAGCAACGCCCACGCCGTAACATGAGCGTTTTACTTTAACTTCCCTGTGTGTTTGAAATTTTGGTCGGTTTCCGTTACAGGTCGTTTAGCAAACGCTATTTTTTAATATCCAATAAAATCCGTTTTTGCCGTTGCAAATGGATGTGTAGCAAATGTATAAAAATGATTTTGATTATCGAAGAAATTGAAAATTTACAACCTTTGAAATGATTTTTTTTGTTAAATTAAAGTAGAAAATGATGTTTTTATTAGTTCCCAATATGGGAAATTTATTAATTTTGAAAAAGAATAGGAATTGAGAGTAATTGCGAAAAAGACGTTGAGGGACTTTTGGGAAAAGCATGCAGACTGTGAACAAGCTTTGAAATCATGGCATCAGGAAATTACCAAAGCCAATTGGCAGAACGGAAATGAACTAAAAAATGACTTTCCAAGTGTAAGTATTCTGAATAATGGGCGTTATGTTTTTAATATTAAGGGAAATAATTACCGCTTGATTGTAAAAATCAATTTCGAATTTCAAATGGTATGGATACGATTTATCGGAACGCATGCCGAATATGACAAAATTAATGCAAACGAAATTTAACATCATGGATATCAAACCGATAAAAACAGAACAAGATTATCAGAACGCTTTGAAGCGCCTTGACATAATTTTTGACGCGAAAGCTGGAACATCCGAAGGCGATGAACTTGAAATTCTTGGTTTACTCATCGATGATTATGAAAACAAACATTTTCCAATCGACTTACCCGATCCGATCGAAGCCATCAAATTCAGAATGGAACAATTGGGCTACACGCAAAATGACCTTTCTAAAATTCTTGGTCAGAAAAGTCGCGCCAGTGAAATATTGAACAAAAAACGAAAGCTTTCTCTTGAAATGATTCGAAAACTGAATCTGATTCTTAACATTCCGACGAATGTCTTGATTCAGGCTTATTGAAATGATTTATTTCTTCTTATAAAACGGCAATTTAACCACTTTCGCTTTTACACCTTTCTCACGGATTTCGACGAAGATTTCTGATTCAAGTGCGCTAAATTCTCTGGTAACATATCCCAAGCCGATTCCAACTTTCAT
>JBIIVA010000088.1:0-9957 GCA_044339705.1 Crocinitomicaceae bacterium | reverse complement strand
GGTGATGAATTTGTAATCGAGTTCTTTGAGGTAAACGTCCGATCGTTTTATTCGTTTCTTGAGAAAGTCACAACACTTTTTGTAAACTGTCTCAAATTTGGTGTGGGTGGATTTGACAACATCGACGCCAATGAGTTCTTTCATCTGGTCGTTGTGATACTTAAATGCTTCCAGGAATGTTTTTTCCTTTTCGGTGTTTCCGAGAAATTCATTTTTGAGTAGGTCGGAAGTGATAAACTTTCCAAGAGAGGTTTGCTCAACGTAAATTCGGTAAATGGATGTTCGGATAATATCTAACTGGTTGTTGATTATCCGAGCTTCTTCGGATGATCCTTTGACCATTCCGGCTGTCTTAATCCATTTGGATGGTTCGATAAATCGTTTTACGGATAGCTCAGCTCGTTTGCCGTTTACGGTGATACGGCAGTAGATAGCTGCCTTTTCTAGTTGCATTCTTGAGGTGTTCAACCAAAAGAGAAGCGAATAGTTTTGTTTCATCTTGTTTTAATTTGTTTGATTTTGTTCACCAATTCACTTTGAAAGGGTGGAAAACGAACATCAAAACCGTACAAATTAGACCAATCTAATCTTTTAACTATCAGCTACTTAAAGCGTAATTCGGTTAACAAAATGCAAGTATAATACTTGTTAACCGATTTGTTCACTTTTTTTTTGTTAATCTATGAATGAAATGAATAACTCATAAAAACAAAAAACCCTTTAAATCGTTTGATTTAAAGGGTTTTACGTGCTTTTGTGTTTGTTTGAGAAACACTAGAAGCGGTCTGGACGGGACTCGAACCCGCGACCCCCTGCGTGACAGGCAGGTATTCTAACCAACTGAACTACCAAACCGTTTTTTTATCTTTTCAGACTTTCGCAACAGCGAAATTCAAAAACGTGTGTGCTTCCGTTAAAAGCGGATACAAAATTAAGCATTCTTTTGAGAAATACAAGAAATAGAGTAAAAAATTAATTTCTTAATATTTTCCCATACTTTACTAAACTCTCTAATCGCTCTAAGGTTTTTTTCTGACCACATAATTCAACGAATGCTTCACGCTCTAAATCAAGTAGATATTGTTCGCTTACAACTGTATTTTCAGATAAATCACCTCCACAAAGAACGTAACCCAATTTTTCAGAAATGATTTTATCGTGCTCGGACATGTAATTTCCAGAAAACATTGAATGTGCTCCGACATATACAATTCCCAAACCTTCCTGTCCAACAACAGTAATGTTTTTTCCGCGTTTTGGTGCTATATAACCTTTATTAGCTAATTCAAGACATGCTGCTTTGGCTCTAGTTAGTTGGTAATCTCGACTCACAACTACTTCGTCAGTTCCCTCACGCAAATATCCTAGATCAAAGGCCTCATATGCGGATGTGGAAACTTTCGCCTGACCAATGGTTAAAAAACGCTCACGTAAACGATTCAGTTTAATGTCTCCCGATTTTAACTCGTCAGAAAGTCGTTTTGCAAATTCTTTTGTTCCGGCACCTGAAGGAATGACACCAATTCCAAACTCAACTAAACCAATATATGATTCCGCATGGGCGACTACTTTGTCCGCGTGCATACACATTTCACAACTTCCTCCGAGTGTCAGATTATGAGGAGCTACAATAACGGGTGCATTGCAATAGCGAACACGCATCATAACATCTTGGAATGCCTTCACTGCAAAATTTAATTCATCAAATTCTTGTTCTGCAGACATCATTAGAATCATGGCAACATTAGCTCCTGCAGAGAAATTTTGACCAGTGTTCGATATAACTAGACCTTTGTATTCAGTTTCTGCTAAATCCATAGCCTTGTTCATTCCTTCTATCACCCCGGCCCCAATCGAATTCATTTTAGTATGAAATTCAAGATTAAGAATCCCATCACCTAGATGAACAATAGTTGTGTCAGAGTTCCCCCATACTTTATTTTCATCTCTTAGAGAATCTAATTGCACTAAATTTTCAGTTCCAGGAATTACCTTGTATGATTTCGATGAGATTTCGTAATACAATCGTTGCCCTTTCTCAGTTTTATAGAAAGATGTAAATCCGGCCGCTTTCATTTCATCAACCCACGTTGCAGCCTTTTTATTTTGATCATTAATTAATTTTAACCCTTGATCTAGTCCAAGTACATCCCATGTTTCAAAAGGTCCAAGCTCCCAGCCAAATCCTGCTTTTAAGGCATCATCAATTTTATAGAAATCATTTGATATCTCTGGAATTCGATTCGATACATATGTGAAAAGTCCTCCAAAAATTTGTCTGTAAAATTGCCCAGCTTTATCCATTCCCATTAATAGCATTTTCGTTCGTTGCTTTAAATCTTCGATGGGTTTGGCCATTTCCAATGTCGGAAATTTTACTTTTTCGGAAACCTTGTACTCCAATGAATTTAAATCTAAAGATAAAATTTGCTTTTTGCCATTTTCATCTTTTGATTTTTTATAAAATCCTTGTCCTGATTTCGATCCAAGCCAACCATTTTCAACCATTTTTGAAATGTAATCGGGAAGTTCGAAAAGTGCATTTTCTTCGTCGCTCGGACAATTCGCTTTTAGTCCATTAGCCACGTGAACAAGTGTATCTAAACCAACAACGTCACATGTGCGAAAAGTAGCTGATTTTGGTCGCCCCAACACTGGACCTGTTAGTTTATCTACCTCATCAACCGTAAAGCCTAATTCTTTGACAGCATGGAAGAGAGACATAATCGAATACACGCCCACTCGGTTGGCAATGAATGCAGGAGTATCCTTGCATAGAACCGTCTTTTTTCCTAGGAATCGCATACCGTAATCCATCAAGAAATCAGTTATTTCTGGTTTAGTTTGCGGTGTCGGAATAATTTCCAATAATTGCAAATATCGAGGAGGATTGAAGAAGTGAGTTCCGCAAAAATGTGCTTTAAAGTCTTCACTTCGTCCTTCATTCATTAGATTGATTGGAATTCCAGAAGTATTGGAGGAAATGAGTGTGCCTGGTGTTCTGTGTTTTTCAACTTTTTCAAATAACTGTAATTTGATATCCAAACGTTCTATTACAACTTCAATAATCCAATCACAACTAGAAATTTTTTGTAAATCATCATCAAAGTTTCCGGTTTGAATACGAGAGGCAAATGATTTGCGGTAGATAGGCGAAGGATTTGACTTAATTGCGAACTGTAAGGCACCATCCACAATGCGATTTCGAACCGCACGTGATTCAAGGGTCAATCCTTTTTTGCTTTCCTCCGGTGTCAAATCTTTGGGAACAATATCTAACAATAAAACATCGCAACCAATGTTTGCAAAATGACATGCGATTCTGGAACCCATTACCCCTGAACCCAAAACTGCAACTTTTCGAATTTGTCTATTCATAACTTTATTTTTGTTCTTTTTCTATTACATCCATTAGATTATCTAGCGAATTCATTACTTTGTGAAATCCTTTCATATCTTCAGGATTAACCTTTGATTCTAAATGTTCGTTGAAAGATAGCAAAAAACTTCGAATTAAACGTCTTTTCTCCAAACCTTTCTCTGTTAAAAAAATAAGCACTCGGCGCCGGTCACTTTCAGATTCCCCTCTTCGGATGTAACCCTCAGTTTCCATGGTTCTCAAAGTTCTTGACAAAGAAGTCGGCTCCATTCCCATCATGGGGCCGAGTTTCGTGCTTGGAGTGCCTTCTTTTCCAACCATCATCAGTATGAAACCATATGACATAGTAAGGCCATGTATTTGAGCCTTTTGATTGTACATTCGTGATATTCTGTGCCACGCATGACGAATGGAAAAATCAATGAGTGTTTTCTTTTCTTCATTTCTCACAAATGCGAAGATATGAAAAATACTTGTGCGCGCATATGATTATATAAATAATTCGATGTAGGTTTTACCAACAATTATTTGAAATGTAAACAGTTCCCTTAAAATTAGCAATTAATTCTTCCTTTTGGTTTAGAACAGTTATTTCATAAATTGCAGTTCTTTTATTTCGAGCTATTTCACGAGATGTTGCAGTTAGAACGTCTTTAACTAAAACCTTTTTAATATGAGAAATAGCCGTTTCGATACTGACGCATTGAAAACCATGGGAGTTTGAAGCAAATGCCAAACAAGAGTCTGCAAGAGAATAGGAAATTCCACCATGTGCAATATGGAAACCATTCAACATATGACTTGTTACGGAACAACTTATTGAGCAAAATCCTTTTTCTACCTGATTAACATGAATGCCCATCCATTGACTAAAGGCATCTGTTTTCATCATGATCTCGACAATTTCTTGAGGTGATTTCATTTAGATCGAGTCGAGTAGAAAAGATTCTTTCAAACGAATTCCTTTTTCCGTTTCATAGAGAGTACAACATTCATTAACGCTATCATGTTCCAAAAATAAAATAGACTCCTTTGCAGTTGCGTGACTCAAGAATGTGGCTTTTTCACTAAGTGTAATTAAAGGTCTTGTGTCATATCCCATAACGTATGGTAGAGGAATGTGACCAACACTCGGGAGCAAGTCAGCCATGAAAACAATTGTTTTACCCCTGTAATGAATGTGAGGTATCATCATTGATTCAGTGTGGCCATCAACAAAAAGTACATCGATGTTCGGAAAAGCATTTTGGATGAAATTACTTGTTCTTTCAATGAATTTTAATTGCCCACTTTCTTGAATTGGGAGAATGTTTTCTGTTAAAAAAGAAGCTTTTTCGCGAGGATTCGGATTGGTTGCCCATTGCCAGTGATTTTCCGCACTCCAATAGGTGGCATTTTTGAAAACAGGTCGATATCCTGTTTTTTCCTTGTTCCATTCAATGGCACCGCCACAATGATCAAAATGCAAATGTGTTAAAAATACATCTGTTATGTCATCTTTGTGAAAGCCAAGTTTTGCGAGACCTCCATGAAGAGAGTCATTTCCGTAAAGATAGTAATGGGAAAAAAACTTTTCACTTTGTTTGTCACCAATTCCTGTGTCAATCAACATCAATCGATCCCCATCCTCAACTAAAAGCGAACGTAGTGCCCATGAGCACATGTTGTTTATATCTGCAGGGTTGGTTTTATTCCAAATTGATTTAGGAACGACACCAAACATAGCACCGCCATCGAGTTTGAAAAATCCAGTATTGATGACGTGTAATTTCATTTTCTATTTTTTGGGATTAACGAAAGCCGTAATCGTCAATACACTCATTGTTGGTTCTGTATTTGCAATCACAGTAACTGTTTTGGTTTGATCGTTTAATTGACCCGGTTTTGGATGAAATATAACTTCGATTTTATCGCTTTTACCCGGAGCAATTGGTTTTTCCGGTTTCGATGGCGTTGTACAACCGCAACTAGCAGAAACAGATTTGATATTCAATGGGTTCTTACCTGTATTTTTGACAGTAAAAGTTGTGTGATTATCACTGTCCTCAAAAACGCTTCCAAAATCATGTTTAATTCGATCAAAACTCATCGTTGTTAAAGATGCTTCCAATTCTTTCAAGCGCTCTTGCTCTTCTTTTTCGATCTGCTCAAGTTCTTTTTTTAGTTTTCCTTCCGAGCCTGGATCAGCCTCTATCTTGGATGATATTTCACCTTTCGATTTACTTTGGTTTCCATTTGAGCATGCAAGTAAAATCAATACAATTGTTCCGAAAAATACGTTTTTCATAATCAAAAATTAAAGATAAAATTAACTGATATTAAGTTTCTATTTTTATATTCTTGAATTATTACTTTTAACCAAATCCTATTAGATGTCGTTAAAAACAGCCATCGATTTAAAACACAATGAAAGATTAATAGTAAATCGCCCTTCGAACTTTTGAAACATATTTAGCCAATCGTATTACTTGTTTCGTATACCCGAATTCATTGTCATACCAAGCATATAAAACGACGTTCTTACCATCTTTCGATACGATCGTAGCGTTTGAGTCGAAAACCGAACAACTCGTATTTCCGATGATATCGCTGGAAACAAGTTCTGGGTCAAATGAGTAATAAATTTGATTTACCAAATCTCCGTTAAGAGCAGCATCTTTAATTGCTGAATTTATTTCTTCTACTGAAGTCGCTTTGTTCAATTCTAGACTTAAAATCGCCAATGAACCATTGGGAGTGGGGACACGAACTGCATTGGCGGTAAGTTTATCCTTTAGTTCTGGAATAACTTTCGTAACCGCATTTCCGGCACCCGTTGAAGTAATAACCATATTGATGGCAGCTGAACGCCCTCGTCGTGGTTTTTTATGCATATTGTCCAATAAGTTTTGGTCATTGGTATAAGCGTGAACCGTTTCGATATGCCCTTTAACAACTCCATACTTGTCATTTACAACTTTCAACACCGGTGAGATAGCATTCGTTGTACAAGATGCTGCAGAATAAATTGTTTCGTCCTCAATGTCTAATGTTCCTTGGTTTATACCATAAACTACATTTGGAATTTCTTTTCCAGGCGCGGTCAGAAGAACTTTCGAAGCTCCTTTTGCTTTCAAATGACGAGATAGAGCTTCGCGATTCGTGAAAACTCCAGTATTATCAATAATTAGAGCATTATTAATTCCATATTTTGTATAATCAACTTCTTCTGGAACCGAAGCGTCGATCATTTTAACAATTTGACCATTGATGATTAAAGCTTTATTTTCTAAATCTTCAATTACCGTTCCTTTAAATGCGCCATGAACTGAATCGTTACGGAGTAAAGAAGCACGCTTGATGATATCTGCATCAGATGATCCTCGCGTAACTATGGCTCTTAAACGTAACTGTTGCCCTTTACCTGCTTGTTTGATTAATTCACGAGCGGCCAATCGTCCAATTCTGCCAAATCCATAAAGTACTACGTCTCTTGGTTCAATTTCGCTATCACCGCTTCTTTTTAAGGATCCTAATTTTCCGCTTAAAAAATCCGTTTTTGATGCATGAGCCTCTTTTTCTGCAAGCCATTCGCTCGCTAGTTTTCCAATATCTAGTTTCGATGCAGGAACATCAAGTGTTGTAATTATTTCCGCTAATTCAGAAGTTGTAAATACATCGATAGGTCTATTTACCACCTGACCGGCGTATTGATGTAGATTTAAAATTTCCGAAATCGTAACATCGGTTAAATGATGTCTGAACAAAACAAGCTCAATTCCTTTATCGTAAAGTAATTCGCCAACTTTACTTTGTAATTTTACCGCCGCACGTTCCTGTTCAATGTGTGACTTTAATTCTTTTTCGTAGCCAATTGCTGTTTCCATTATATAGTTGATTAATTTAAAGTTTGCAAAAGTAAAAAGCAAAAAAGGCTACCGGTGCATTACCGATAGCCTTTCGCTATGTTTTCTATCCAAGGTAGGATTTCAATAATTTGTTTCGAGAGGTATGACGAAGCCTTCGAATTGCTTTTTCTTTAATTTGACGCACACGTTCTCTTGTCAAGTTAAATTTTGCTCCAATCTCTTCGAGTGTCAAACCGTGATTCATGCCAATTCCGAAAAAGAGACGAATGATTTCACGTTCTTTGTCTGTTAGAGTGCTTAATGAACGCTCAATTTCCTTTTGTAGCGATTCAGCCATCAAAACGTGATCTGTTTTAGGAGCATCCGTGTTAGCCATCACATCCATCAAAGTACCGCCATCTTCATTAGTGGTTAACGGAGCATCCATAGATACGTGTCTACCTGAAACATTCAAGCTTTCCTTTATTTTATCTTCCGGGACTTCCAAAGCTTCAGCTAATTCTTCAGCGGATGGAGGCCTCTCGTATTCCTGCTCAAGTCTAGAAAATGCCTTGTTAATTTTATTCAAAGAACCAACTTGATTCAAGGGTAATCTAACAATTCTTGCTTGTTCGGCTAGAGCTTGAAGAATAGATTGACGAATCCACCAAACGGCGTAAGAGATGAATTTGAAACCTCTAGTTTCATCAAATTTTTGAGCAGCTTTAATTAATCCCAGATTGCCTTCATTTATAAGGTCAGGTAAAGTTAAACCTTGATTCTGATATTGTTTGGCCACAGAAACTACGAACCGCAAATTAGCACGTGTTAATTTTTCTAGTGCTCTTTGATCGCCTGCTTTAATTTTTCTTGCTAAATCTACTTCTTCTTCAGCTGTAATTAGTTCTTCCCGACCAATATCTTGAAGATATTTGTCCAACGATTGACTTTCACGGTTAGTGATAGATTTGGTGATTTTTAGTTGTCTCATTCTGACTTTACCTCAGTGTTAAATAATTAATAATTGAATCTAAAGAAATAGGTAGCAAAGTAACGCCAAAAATAACGAACTGAAAAATTTTTTTTTGATTTTTTTTTAATTTTTTTTTCAGCTTCACCGGTTTACAAAAACTATGCCTTTTGCAATTCTATAGCCCAAAACCAACATAATCTTTTCTTCCGCTTTCAGACATAATTTCGAGTAGGACCCCTCTATTCATTCCATTCAATTTTGTGGTCAGTTGTTCCACAGTTTCGATCGGTTCATTGTTTATTTTTGTAATGATCGTTCCTTCGGTTAAGCCCAATGATTTTAGTTTTCCTGCAGCCAACGTTTTAATTTTTACGCCGTACGAAATATTCAACTCTTTTTTCTCTTTTGCCGTTAGCTCGGAAAATGTGGCTCCTAGCGCTACATTCTTTTTTATCTCTTCTTTAGAAACTAACGTTGTCTCTCCTTCTTTGTTACGCAAAACCAATTCCTTTATTTCTTCATCGCCATCTTTTTGTCGAATGGTTATGCTAACCTTATCTCCGGGTCTGCGTTTTCCGATTTCTTCCTGCAATGTTGCAACAGAATTAACTTCCTTATTTCCAATTTTTAAAATGACGTCACCATCTTTTAAACCTGCCTTGTCAGCACTTCCGTCCTCTAAAACTTTAGCAACGAAAACACCTTTCAAATTTGGTAATTTATTTTTCTCTTTAACTTCTTGAGAAATGTCAGAGATTTGAACACCCAAATAACCTCGTTGAACGATACCGAAGTCGATTAAGTCACGCATTACTTTTTGTACAAGATTTACGGGCACTGCAAATGAATAACCACTGTAACTTCCTGTTTGCGATGCAATCGCAGTATTAATTCCAACAAGTTCACCGCGCGTGTTTACCAAAGCGCCACCACTATTTCCTGGGTTAACAGCAGCATCTGTTTGAATAAATGATTCAATTGGAACTATTTCTTTACCGGAGCGTTCGCTCAAAAGATTAATATTTCTCGCTTTTGCAGAAACGATTCCTGCCGTAACAGTTGATGTTAAATTAAACGGGTTTCCTACTGCCAAAACCCATTCACCGATTTTTAGATCATCACTATTGCCAAGTGGAATGGGATGGAATCCACTTCCTTCAATTTTTAAAACAGCAATATCTGTAGCTGGATCAGCGCCTACAACTTTAGCTGTGTATTTCGAATTGTCGTTCAAGATAACCTCGATTTCACTCGCATTTTCAATCACGTGGTTGTTGGTCACAATATAACCTTCCGAGGAAACAATTACACCAGAACCAGCACCAGAGCCATATTGCTTAAATTCTCGGCCTCCAGCCCCAGGACCATAAAAAAACTCTTGAAAAATGTCTCGTTGAAAAGTAGTTTGAACCACCTTTGTGGTTACGTGAACAACAGAATTAATTGTATTTTCAGATGCTCCGGTGAAATCCACATTGGGATACATTCCCGAAAAGCTCGTGGGAAGAGCTTTTATACGATTGCCATCAATTACTTGATCCGAAAGCTTTGCCTGGCTAGTATTCATGACAAAATAGGTAGCCAATGGAAGCGTTCCACCAAGAATTCCAACACCAAAAATTTTTAAGTAAGATAAATAATTCATAGCACTTAACATTTTAAAACATGCAATTATAATTGAAAGTATAATAAAAATTTCTTAATTGTCGTTAAAGAATGTTAAGCAAATTATTCAATGAATATATTTTAATTTTGTGATAATTATGCAAATCAAGTTT
>JBIIVA010000267.1:0-2563 GCA_044339705.1 Crocinitomicaceae bacterium | reverse complement strand
TTCAACATGATTGAAGGCAACATGGCGAATTTCGCTGATTTAGCGGATGAAGTAATGGGTGATTTGGATAATGGAGAATAATACGGCTTACCACATACCAGTTTTGTTTAATGAATGCATTGATGCATTGCAGATCAATCCTGCAGGTACATACGTAGATGTGACTTTTGGTGGAGGTGGCCATGCTCGCGAGATTTTCAGTCGATTAAATGAGCATGGAAAACTTATCGTTTTTGATCAGGATCCTGACGCTAAAAAGAATGCTTGGGAGGCTTCGAATTTTTATTTTGTTCCAGCGAACTTCTCTTTTCTAAAAAATCATTTGCGTTTATTGAATATCAAACAAATTGATGGTCTGCTTGCCGATTTAGGTGTTTCCTCCCATCAGTTTGATGAGGCAGAACGAGGATTTACAATTCGTGAAAATGCAGCCTTGGACATGCGAATGAATCAAAATGCGGAATTGACTGCTTACAAAGTAATTAACAGATATGATGAAGCGGCTTTAACATCAATTTTCAGGAATTATGGTGAACTCTCAAACGCACGATTGTTAGCACAAGAAATTGTTTTGAAACGATCTGAAAAATCAATTGAAACCACAGGTGAACTGATGTCAATTTTAAGTCGTTTTGCCCCAAAGTTTAAAGATCACAAGTTTTACGCTCAGGTTTTTCAAGCCATTCGAATTGAGGTAAATCAAGAACTAGAAGTGTTGAAAAGTCTCATGGTTCAGGCCACAGAAATGTTGGCACCAAAAGGAAGATTAGTAGTGATTTCTTACCACTCACTGGAGGATAGATTGATAAAAAATTACATGAAGCGAGGTTCATTTGAGGGTGAAGTTCAAAAAGATTTTTTTGGGAATGTCTTGAAACATTTAAATGAAGTTGTGAGACATCCAATTGTTCCAAGTGAAGAGGAAATTCAACGGAACACACGAGCAAGAAGTGCAAAATTAAGAATAGCAGAAAAGAATGTCGGATAACGATTACATAGCATATTCGGAAGAGGAAAAGTCGACAAAAAATGAGTCGAAAGTTGATTCTAAAAAGGAGTCAAAAAAAGATGCTCGTACGACAAAAACGAGTGCTTTTACACAGATTTTGAATGGTGATTTCCTTACACGTGAATTCGTTTTGAATAACCTCAACTTCATTTTCTTCATCATTTTCCTTCTTTTATTAGTCGTTGGAAAAGGATATTACGGGAAACAACTTTCAGATGATATCAACGCGACACAGCAAGAAGTAGATCAAAATGCAGCAGAATACATTGAATCAAAAGCCAAATTAGAAACGGTAACGCGCCGTTACAAATTAGTTGAAAAACTGGAAAAGCGAAAATTGACAGAAACTCAAAACGCCACCAAAGTTATTCGAGTTAAAAAGAAAGTAAATGAGTAAGGATAGTAAGAATTTCTTGTACTACCGAGCTTATCTGATTTATTTCGGATTCGTGCTCATTATGCTTGTGGTTTTATATAAGACAATTTCACTACAATTTGAGGGAAGAAAGAACATTTTTGCTTCTGGTGATGAAACACTGCCTGTTCGAACCGTAAGTCGCATACCAAGAATGGGGGACATTTTGGATCATAATCTAACTCCATTGGTGACTTCAGTAACTTATTACGATGTTCACATGGATCCGACAGTAGTCGATCAAAAATTATTTGACGCCGAAGTATCTGAACTCGCGCAAGGTTTGAGTCGATTGTATCCAAAAAAAACAGCTCATGAATACGAAAATGCCATTCGTTCTGCCCGTGAAAATGGTTCTCGCTATTTACTAATTCAGAAAAATGTAACCAATGATGAGCGTAAATTGCTGCGTCAACTTCCCATTTTCAGAGAAGGAAGAATGAAAGGTGGTATAATTGACACCGACGAAACCATTAAACGTCAATTTCCCAATGGTAGTTTACTTCGAAGAACTTTAGGCTATTATAAAAACAATGGTGGAAAAGAACTCAAGGTTGGAATCGAAGGTGCATTCATTCATTATTTGAAAGGAGAGGAAGGAAAAGAAATCGAGCATAAAATTTCAACTGGTTGGAAGAAAACAGGGCAAATTACCAAAGAAGCCATTGAGGGAGCTGACGTTATTTCTACCCTAGATAAAGAAATTCAAGAGTTTGCACATTCGGAACTAGAAAAACAATTGCGCGACATGAAAGCCGAACATGGATGTGTGATTGTAATGGATGTGAAAACAGGTTTCGTTCGTGCCATGGCTAATCTGGAACGTGCCGCCGATGGTAGTTTTATTGAAGGGTTTAATCATGCCATTGGAACGAGTGAAGTTCCCGGTTCCACCTTTAAATTGGCTTCACTGATGGCTGCTTTGGAAGATGGAAGAATCAATATCATGGATAAAGTGGATGCTGTTGGATCCTATGTGTTCCCTGGTAAAACATTTAAAGATTCAAATCACGGAATGGGCTATGGACGAATTACCATAAAACATTCCTTTGAAAAATCGTCAAACGTAATTGCAAAAATTATTTACAAGGCTTATCGAAATGATCCAGAGCAATTTTTGGAAAGATTGAGACAATTTG
>JBIIVA010000087.1:0-10003 GCA_044339705.1 Crocinitomicaceae bacterium | reverse complement strand
TTGACTAAAAAAGAAAACATTGACTTTTTAACTTCAGTAAGTGTTTCCTTTTTCGCTATTGATGAAGCCCATTGTATTTCTGAGTGGGGTCATGATTTTAGGCCTGAATATCGTCGCTTGAGAGAAATTTTCGAAAAAATATCACAGGTACCCATTATTGCTTTAACTGCCACAGCTACTCCAAAAGTTCAATTTGACATTCAAAAGAATTTAAACATGCTGGATGCAGATGTTTACAAGTCCTCGTTCAATCGTGATAACTTGTATTATGAGATTCGTCCGAAACGAGAAGTGGAAAAACAAATTATCAAATATATTAGAAATCGACAAGGAGAAAGCGGGATTATTTATTGTTTGAGTCGCAAAAAAGTTGAGGAAATTGCTGAATTACTTCAAATTAATGGAATTAATGCCTTGCCGTATCATGCTGGTTTGGATGCCGTAACACGGGCCAGGCACCAAGATATGTTCTTAATGGAAGAGGTTGAAGTAATTGTTGCGACCATCGCATTTGGAATGGGTATAGACAAACCGGATGTGCGCTATGTCATACATCACGATATCCCAAAATCACTTGAAAGTTATTATCAAGAAACTGGTCGTGCAGGTCGAGATGGGGGAGTAGGTGATTGTATCGCATTTTACAGTTATAAGGATATTGAAAAGCTAGAGAAATTTTTACAAGGCAAGCCGGTAAGTGAACAAGAAATAGGTCGACAATTGCTGAATGAAATTGTTTCTTATTCCGAAACATCTGTTTGTCGAAGGAAGTTTATTCTTCATTATTTCGGTGAGACATTCGATGAAAAAAAATGCAATGAGCAATGTGATAATTGTAAAAATCCGAGGGAGCGCAAGGAAGGCCAAGAATATGTGAGTATGTTGTTAGAGGCCATCAAATTGCTTGATGAGACTCAAAAAGCGAAACATTACTGTGCCTATTTATCCGGACATGTCACAGCAGATATCAAGGCTTACAAACACGATAAGTTACCAACATTCGGTATAGGGAAGGAACAAGACGAACATTTTTGGAATGCAGTAATACGGCAAGTTACTGTAGGTGGTCTTGTTTACAAAGATATTGAAACGTTTGGGACACTTAAGTTAACTGATGCGGGGAAACGATTTTTGGAAAGACCAGAATCTTTCATGCTTTTAAAACAACACGATTTCTCGAATACGGATGATGACGATACAATTGTTCAAGGAGGTGGAAAGGGTGGTGCCTTCGACGAGACATTATACGACTTGTTAGTGGACCTTCGAAAGACTATCGCCAAGCAAAAGAACATTCCCCCATTTGTGATTTTTCAGGAGCCTTCATTAAAAGACATGTGCTTTCAGTATCCTATTTCAATTGATGAACTAACTAACATTCAAGGAGTAGGAACTGGAAAAGCCCAACGATACGGAGAGCCTTTTGTAGCTTTGATTTATCATTATGTAGAGGAAAATAACATCGAGCGCCCTCAAGACATGGTGGTAAAGTCACTAGTCAATAAGTCCGTCTTAAAAGTTCAATTGATTCAAAACATAGATCGAAAACTACCGTTAGAAGATATTGCCAAGGCACAGGGTAAATCATTTCTTGAACTATTGGATGAAATTGAATCAATAGTGAATTCTGGAACACGAGTCAATATTAATTATTACATTAATTCGATTTTGGATCAGGAAAATCAGGAAGAAATATTCGATTATTTTTCGAGTGCTGAAACGGATGATTTAATAACTGCTTATCACGAATTCGATGGTCTTTACACTGAAGAAGAACTTCGACTCATGCGAATTAAATTCATGAGTGATATAGCCAACTAATTTTGAATAATTAAACGTTCAATGGAGTTTTTAGAAACGGCGTGGTAATTTTTACGACTGTTCTCGAAAATACTTTTTGCAAGCTTTGCCGTTTTTTCATTTCTCAATAATTCTTCATAGATGGGAAGTATGTATTTTCTTCTACCAACTTTAATCAGGAATTTTCTGATTTCAGGGTTCAATTCTGTATAATTATTTTGAATGCCAAGTACAAACCAATCAGTCATAATTTCTGAATTGCCACAATTTTTAAAGGAGAAGTAACCATCCAATTTTTTCAATTTATTTTTGGATATTTTCTTGGGTAGTGAATGAATAAATGTCTGCCATTCTTGCACAAGAAAATCATTTCGTTTAATCTGTTCAATGTATTTTTTTCTTTTTCTTTTGCCTTTAATTTTAACGAAGCGATACTTAATTTTCGGAGCAAAAACGTCTATTCCTTTTGAAAAGTTCAACGCTAAATCCTTCATTCTATTTAATCTACCAGAGTTAATTTCGATACAGTTAGAAGGAATTCCTTCTTTGAAAATCCATTCTTTGTGATTAAATTGTATGTTAGCAGGCTTCAATAGCTTCTTTTCAAGAAATGAAACAAACATTTTGGAATTAACCGTTTTAAAAGCGAATTTTTTAAAATAAGCATTCAGAAATCGATCGAATCTTTCTCTTCCAACTGTTTTTTCTAAAGTTTTCAGAAAAAAAGCCCCCTTTACATATGCAATTGAGGTCATTGCATCGTCTGGATTCCGTTTTTTGAGTTCTAAAAATAATCGGCTGTCTTCCGGAAAGTTAGATTTGTTAATTCGTTCTAACTCCTTGTCCAGGTCATGTTTTTCGATACTTGCGAGGATATCAGAAACATCTTTGCCATAAAGCTCCTCCATTATTCGTTCTTCGAAATAAACGGTGAAACCTTCATTGAGCCAAAAGTCATTCCAAGTTCTGTTAGTAACCAAATTCCCTGACCATGAATGCGCTAATTCATGAGCAACGACTGAAACTAGACTTTTATCACCTGTAATTATTGTTGGATTCACAAATGTTAGCATCGGATTTTCCATGCCGCCGAATGGAAAGGAATAGGGAAGAACAAGGATGTCATATTGTTCCCACTGATATTTTCCGTATAATTTTTCGGCTGCAGCGATCATCTTGGGAATGTCGGTGAACTCTTTGGTACAAGCAGATTTCATTTGAGGTTCACAATAAACTCCTGAATTTTTTGAAAAAGGTTGATAGACCAAGTCACCAACTGCCAATGAAATTAAATAGGTCGGAATGGCTCTGTTCATTTCAAATACATAATTCCCCGATTGGTTTTTCTTTTTTGAATTTTCCGCACTCATAACGGCCATTAGGTCATTAGGAACTTTAACTTTTGCATTGTATGTAATTCGATTCGACGGTGAATCTTGTGTCGGAATCCAAGTTCTAGTTAATATAGCTTGTCCCTGAGTAAAAAGAAAAGGTTTTGTTTTGGAACTAGTTAAGTTGCTGTCCAACCAACCTAAAGCTTCTGAACCCTCTGAGGTTTGATAATATATATTTATTCGAGTTGTATTTTTATCTATTGAAACAAGCAAAGGTTGACCCAGAATGGAGTCTTTATCCATATTTCCAATAACAAAATCTGTTTCTCGTTCATTATTTTTTTCACCTAACGTTATCTTTTGAATTTTTAATCCTTTTATGTCGAAAATGGCAGTGTCTGTTCCATTGTTTTTCATAGTGTGGCGCGCAACACCATAAATGGTCTTGTTTTCAAAACTAATGTCTAAATCTAAATCAAGGTGTGTTGTGTGTATCTCTTTTAAATTGGAGTAGCTGTGATCATCAAAAACCGAGTCGACAAACATTTCTGTATTAGCTACCACTATTTTTGGAGGCGGATCACACGCAAAAAGAAAAACAACTGACAATAGAATGAAAACTAAAATTCTCATTTACCATTAAAATTTAAGATACCGAATCGTTCTTTTCTACCGAGGATGGCGTATAAGAGCATTTCTTTACTTAGTAAATTTATTTTAAACATTTTAGGAATAACAATCGAGTTAATTTCTTTCATCGTAAATAAGGTGTTTCTTGAAATTTCACCTGTTGCTAGATCAATTGATACTATAGCTGCAGTATTTCTTCGTCTCGATAAATTGAGACTATAAACAGAGTTCGAATTTCTTGAAAAAACTCCTTCCTCATTGTAGTTTCTGATGTTATCATTGAATATGAAGGACATTTTTTTGTCGCTTACGAACGATGCATATGAACTAAAAGGACCGCCATCATTAATAGACACTTGTGATTTCGGTATCATTTTTTGCCAATCGAATTGACCCGATGTTCCAATTTTGAATGCAATAATATCATCGTAGTAATAATAGTAAATGGTTGATGAAACTCCTGTTCTATTGTCATAAGTTACCCTCGTTTGCACGAAGTATTGTTCTACAGATCCTACCATTGAACCATCCGGTAAAGTATAAATATCTCTGAGTTTGTAATTGTATAGTTGTGGTTCAGAGTTCCTGATTAACAATCGCTGTTCTGCACGATCTCGTTGTCTGTCAGTTAGGTTCTGAAAAACCAAATCTCGACTAAATGGAATCATTCCTCTTGAAATAACAGAGTCTTTTTTTGAATCAATACGAACGATGAAAATTCCTTCAATTCCACTGAAGTTACCTGAGCCATAAATTCCAGACAACGTAAAAACGCTACTATCATTAGAGGACATGGTAATATCATCAACTCGTCTACCTTCAAGATTTATTTCAAATTCTTTTAATTCGTTGTTTTTAATTTTGTATACATGTAGCGCTTTGAAATTATCATATGCTCTTACTAGCAGTCGGTCATTGGGTCGTAAATGTTCTGTTAAACTTAAAAAGTATTCACCTTGGTTTGAAATATGATGTTCATTAATTGTGGTTAAATTTCCGTCATATGGAACAACGTATTCGCCGGATTCAGCAGTATTCATGGATTGATCAAAAACGCGATATCCATAAATATCGCTTGTGGTTCGCTTTCCGGGAATTTCCCATACTACACCTAGGTATTGACGATTCCATGATTGAATAATTTTAAAATTCGGCTTGGCGTTTAATCTGTTGTTATTGTAAGTTGCAATTAGCTCAGAATTTCCTGAAGGTTTCAAATCAAAATCATAAATTTGATAGTATAAGGACATTTCTCCATTATTTCTGTCTGATAGAAATACATACAGTTTTCCGCCAAAAAAATAGGCGTTTTCAAAATTTGCAATTCCGCTTTCAGCAACTTGTTTTATTCGTTCAGTTTGTATGAAAGTAAGGTTTTCATGATTCGACACACGATATGAGCCAAAAGTTCGCCCTCCGCTCCAACGCAAGGTATAAAAATCTGTATTGGTTCGAGGTAATATTTCAATCAAAGAGCCATTACTTCTTTCAAGGCTACCCCATGAAATAGGAAACTCTTGAGCAATAAAAAGCCGATTTAGAAAAATTAAAAAACCAATGATAAAATATTTATTCATTTTTTAACGAGTTGAATTCCTGTGTAATTACTTGGGTTTATTTGTTTCAACTCTTGTTTGATGCTTTGATCTACCAGAAGAGAGTCAATAAAGTCATGGACTGATTCCATCGTTACTTTTTCATTTTTTCGAGTCAATCCCTTAAGTGCTTCATAAGGTTTTTCGAAACCTTCTCTTCGCAGTATTGTTTGAATTGCCTCAGCAACAACTGCCCAATTATTCTCCAAATCCTCCTCTAATTTTGACTGATTCAGAAGCAATTTGCCTAACCCATTTAAAGTTGATTGAATGGCAATTACAGTGTGGGCAATTGGAACACCCACGGTACGTAAGACGGTGGAATCTGTTAGGTCACGTTGCAAGCGAGAAACTGGCAGTTTTGCAGCTAAGTGTTCAAAAAGCGCATTTGCAATTCCTATGTTTCCTTCTGAATTTTCAAAATCTATAGGATTTACTTTGTGAGGCATAGCTGAAGAACCG
Organism: Crocinitomicaceae bacterium; assembly: GCA_044339705.1. Lineage (GTDB taxonomy): Bacteria > Bacteroidota > Bacteroidia > Flavobacteriales_D > Crocinitomicaceae > UBA952. The sequence goes on along the minus strand of JBIIVA010000087.1, from coordinate 4,182 downwards.
ATTTCACCATCTTTTAATTTTTGTTTGAAATAATCCATCGAAACATAGGTCCACATATCTCTATTTAAGTCTAGAATAATCGTGTTGATTCGTTTTAAAACATCAAAAAGTGCTGCCAAATTATCATAGTGCTCGATTTGAGTGGTTGTTTGACTTCTTTTAAGACCAAGTGTTTCATTCACAAAACTATTGGCGAATTGAACCCAGTTTACATTGGGGTAAGCAACAAAATGCGCGTTGAAATTACCGGTAGCTCCGCCAAATTTCGCTGAAAAATCAATTTTATTAAGTTGCTCCAGTTGAATGACCAGTCTTTCGGAAAAAACTTGGATTTCTTTTCCTAATCTGGTCGGAGAAGCTGGTTGACCGTGAGTTTTAGCAAGCATCGCCACATCTTTCCACTCGATTTGAAATGTCATCAATTTAGATATTAATTGACTCAATAGCGGTAGATAGACTGTATTCAAACCTTCTTTAAGAGAAAGAGGGATGGAGGTATTGTTGATATCCTGGGATGTTAAGCCGAAATGGATAAATTCCAAATATTTATCCAAGCCAAGTTGACTCATTTTTTCTTTTAAAAAATATTCTACTGCTTTAACATCATGATTGGTAACTTTTTCAGTCTCTTTTATCCAAAGCGCATCTTCCTCATCAAAGTTTTCATAAATGGACTCTAGCTCATTGAAACGATTTTGCGGAAAATCTTCAAGTCCCTTGATTTTTAGTTTTGTGAGAGATATAAAATACTGAACTTCAACAAGAACACGGTATCTAATTAAACCAAATTCTGAGAAGAATTTTTGAAGTTCCTTTGTTTTATTGTGGTATCTTCCGTCAATAGGAGATATTGCATTTAAGCTATTTAAATTCATTTTTTAAAATAAGGCAACAAAGATACGACTTTGAAAGTTAAATATTAAGAATTTAGCGGAATATTGAAAGGAAAAGTAGTCTTTGTTTAGGGGCTACTGACTAAGATAGTTTTAGCGAAACTAAAAAGTTACAAAAGGATTATCACGATGACTATTTGGGACAGGTACAGTTCATAAAGGCATATATCAATATGACTGCCAAAAAGAAGACGATTCTTTTACTGCTGTTGAACAAAAATAGGCGTTTTTAAAATCAAGATGCATGTTTCTTTAATAAAATAGCTCAAGAATGCGCGTAAAACGGGAATTATTGCCATATTATTGTTCGAAATCAAAATGTTCGAGTTCAAAAAAGGAATTAGCGATGATTTCTTTAAATAAAAAAATTAAAATCCCAAATCCATTCGGATTCTCCACTCTTTTGGATACAAATTATTGAAGCGATTTCCGAGGTGTTTGATAAAGCCAATAGGCTGATTTTGGTATGAAACCAAATGAATTCCAATCGGAGCCTCTAATTCAAACGTATCGCCGTGAAGAAATTTCAAGGCTTGTTTTTCAGTTAATTCGATTGTATTATGATTGTCTATAAACGATGGATTCAAGGCCAATTCAATATCGGGTGAGAAACCTTTTTTCGTATTTTCTCCAAGTTTCACTCCAATTTTCATCCATTTTAGTTTCTTCAAATGCTGAGCATAAAAATTAAACATTTGTTCTGTAGATCCAAAAATAGTTTCGTTCTCATTCCAATACACGGAATCAGAAGAATTTTGGATGAATGAACTTATTTTATCAATTGATTTTAAAATAGATAGATTTTCTAACTTGATTTTTGAGTTTAAGTTAACTTTCTCTTTCTTTCTCAAAACACAACAATAAAATCCTTCTGATTTTGTGAAGCAGGGAAGAAAATATACACCATAATTTTTTGAATCCGGAATTACATTTTCAAACAAAGGAACTTGAATGATTTCACAATTTAATTCGTTCAAAAGCCAATCGATGTTATTTTCATTCTCATAAGGGTTGAATGTACACGTCGAATAAATGAGATAACCATTTTCTTTCAGTGAATCCCAAACATCCATTAGAATTCTCTTTTGGCGTGAACTGCACATATTCGCATTTTCCTCACTCCATTCAGCCCGGGATTTCAGGTCCTTTCGAAACATGCCTTCGCCAGAACATGGAGCATCAATTAAAATCACGTCAAAACTTCCTTTTAATGTTGAAAAATCTTTTGGGTCGTTATTTGTAACTAAGCAATTTGAGTAGCCAGATTTCGTTAAATTCTCAGCAAGAATGTACGCTCGGGATCGAATTACTTCGTTACATACCAAAACACCCTGATTATTCAATAAACCCGCTAGCAAGGTGCTTTTTCCTCCGGGTGCCGCACATAAATCCAAAACTATAGGGGAATTTGATAAATCAAGTGACTTAAAAATGGATTCGATATACATCGATCCAGCTTCTTGCGGATAATAACAACCTGCATGAAATAATGGATCCAAGGTGAATTTCGGTCTTGATTTCAGATAAAATCCAGTTGAACACCAAGGGACTTTTTCCTCGAATTCGAGGTGATTTAACTGTTGTGGTTTATTTGGATTTAATCTTATGCTAATTGGACTTTCGGAATCTAGCGCATTCAATAAAATTTCATGATTGGGGTTTTCACGTTTGACTCGTTCAATGAATTTTGAAGGTAAATTTTGAATCATTGAATTGAATTTACTACTGAAAAATGATTCTTTGCATCCAACATGTATTTATGGAAAATAGCATCTATTTCTTTTTCTCGTTTGTAAAAAATCTCGGGGGCTTCTTCTAATTTATTCGTAAATGAAATTCGTTTTGAAACGCCTTTACACGATTTTGCTAAACCGAAAGCAGTAGCGTAGTGGTTTAGCCATTTTCGCGCTCTGAATAAGTTAATGAATTGCTTAAAATCTTGAGTCAAATCGTTCTCAATTGCTGAATCATGAGCATAAAAATCATTTAAAAATGTTTCATATTCCTGAATGTGATACATTTGCCAATTTTTAGCCAATAAATGATCAAAAAACAAATCAACTGCGACACCTGCGACTTTTGGTAAATCTTGATATAACATCAATTTTAAATCCAGTACATCTTTATGTTGATCGATAAACGTATCAATTGCTCGATGTAAAACAATACCTTCTCTTATTTTGCTTGAAAAATGATGGAAGTTTGATCCTTTCACGAAGTCACCAAAGAGATTCGCAAGCATTAAATCTTTATCGTCGTTGGAAAAATAAAGGTGACCTAAAAAATTCATTGGATAAAAAAAAGTCCCGCCGAAGCGAGACTAAAATTAGTATTCATCTTCATTGAAAAGGAAATCTTCACGGGAAGGGTAGTCGGGCCAAATCTCTTCGATACTTTCATACATATCGCCTTCATCTTCCAAGTCTTGCAGGTTTTCAACCACTTCCAATGGAGCACCTGTTCGAATGGCGAAATCAATCAATTCTTCTTTGGTTGCAGGCCAAGGGGCGTCTTCCAAATATGATGCAAGTTCTAATGTCCAGTACATAGTTTCTTATTTTTTATCGCGTATTTTCGGCAAAAGTAAAATTATTTTTAAATAATGTATGTTTTTCTTTCAAAGTTGATAATTATTTTTTTTAACAATTAAACACGCGGATGCCAAGGTTGTTCTTCAGTTTTTAAATCCAAGCCAATTTTCCGACCCAAAACAAAAAGATAATCACTCAAGCGGTTCATGTAGGATAATACTAAAGGAGCTACGAAATCATTCTCGGCTAACTCAACTATTAGTCGTTCGGCCCTCCTGCAAACGCATCTTGCAACGTGACAAAATGAAACAGCATGATTTCCTCCGGGTAGAACAAAAAAGCGCATTTCAGGTAATTCAGCATCCATCTCATCCATCCATTTTTCCAAAATTTCAACATCTGTTTCCAATAAATCAGGAATCTTCATTTTCGATTTATCAGGGTCTGAAGCCAAGCTTGATCCGATGGTAAACAAGCGATCTTGAATCTCGATTAATTGATTTTTATAAATTACATTGATGTCATAATCTCGAACCACACCGACAAATGAGTTTAATTCGTCAACGGTTCCATACGATTCAATTCGAAGAGCATGCTTTGATACGCGTGTCCCACCAATTAAGCCTGTTGTTCCTGCGTCACCTTTTTTTGTGTAAATTTTCATGTTATATATTTTCTAAAACAGTGTCAATTGAATTTTCAAGCTCAAAATAACTAAGTAATTTTTGGGATACACCATCCACAATTGAATCAGGACA
>JBIIVA010000266.1:0-2575 GCA_044339705.1 Crocinitomicaceae bacterium | reverse complement strand
CGAAAAAGGAAAATGATTCTCTAACTGAATTTCATTTGAGTATTGCACTTTGTTTAAGTAGTCCCAGGTTTTTTTCAAATCTCGGATCAGTAAGTTGTTTTCATTTTTGGAATAATTGATCAAGCAAAAACGATCAAGACCATTTTGCTTCAATCTCTTATAAACGGCGTCCAAAGATGTCTTTTTTTCGGAGGACATTAAAACGGTAAGATCATTGTCAATTGCGCTTCCAATGGCATTGCTGATTAATTGAGATTTCCCTGTTCCAGGAGGGCCATGTACCAGAACGGATTCAGTTTTAAGAATCTTAAGGGTTTCATATTGACTAAAATCGAAAGGAAATAGTCGTGTTGGATTGAATTCTATCTTTTCCTCATGCGTATCCTGGTCGATTAACAGGAGTTGAGCCAGACACTTTGAGACTACTTTTTTTTGTTTTACTTCTGTTAAATCTCGAATAATTTCAAATCGAAAAGGATGAAAGTTTCCAACAAAACTGATGTTTTCATTCCAAATAAAATCGTTTGATATATTCAATTTATTTAGTTGCTCAAACGATGTAACTTTTTGATTTTGATCTATTTTTAAAAAATTTAATAGATATGGATTCAGGAACAATTCTCCGAATTCCTGTAGGATGAAATTATGGTTGAAAAAACTAACTTGAACCTCTTGAAGAAATACAGGGCTTATCGAAGATTTCCCTGATTTATCATTTAATTGAATGGTTCCAATAGACTTGCAAAGCGGATTGATCCCGCTCTCTTTCTCAATTTTTTTTCCCTTTTTGAAAATCTCAGCAAAATTTGAACTTAAAGGGTAGGAATGTTGAAAAGAGGTTACTTGTTTATCGTCTAAGTTTATTAATAAATCTAAACGTTTTATATCAACACAATTACTCAGAAATGTTCCAATTATATCTTTTATTTCGGAGTACATATCTAAACACAAATTAAATAATAAGCGAATTTAAATAAAAGGCAACTAATAATTGAATTATTCGTTAAATCAGAGGTTTAGGCAGAGATATATTTTTATCTTTGCTGTTTCAAAAAATAGTCGAGGATTTAGCAAATGCGAAAAAACGAAATAAAATATTTTGTACCCAAGTTATTATTATTTTTTTGCTTTTCATTTTTCAAAAGCACTTTTGTTACGGCTCAAATTACAACATTTACATCCCCTCAGTCTGAAAAATGTGCCAATCAAGATGGTTCGCCTGTGTTATTTACTTTAAATGCCGACAATCAAACCTATTCGACTTATTCTTGGCAGATTGTGGGTCCACCACCCTACAATCAAATTTTTTCTGGTGGTAATTCGTTCAAAACTATTTCTATTTTTTTAACGAATCCGGGACTTTACAGTGTATCGCTTTCTGTTGAAGGGTCGGCTTATGGGGCATCACAAAATTTGTTTTTAAAACAATTGCCTACGATAACTATTAATGTTCCATCCCCTATTTGTGAGAATGCATCAAATCCTTACACGGTTAGTCTCGATCCTGCAGGATTTAATTCTATTTCTTCAACAATCGGAACTACAACATACGTTGGGTCATCATTTTCACATACTTTCACTTCTTCGGGAAATCAGTTGATTACTACGAATGTTGTCTCTTCCAACGGGTGTTCAGTTACGAAAAATGAGACGGTTAACGTTTTGCCAAGGCCAACTCTTACAAGCTCTTTATCACCTTCCTCTATCTGCTCTGCGACACCTTTTTCTTATGTTCCTGCAACCAATCCTTCTTCGGGAGTAAGTTGGACCTGGCAGCGACTTTCGAATTTAAACATTAGTGAAGCACCCTCATCGGGTTCAACCTCACTGGGGACTCCTAACGTTCAAAATGATGTTTTAACAAGTTTATCAACTAGTACAGTTCCCGTTAATTATCAATTTAATTTAACAGCAACAAACGGCTGTACCTCAAATGCCACAGTCACGGTAAATGTGCTTCCTAAACCACAACTGACCATTTCTCCTTCAAATCCATCTGTTTGCGCCAATAATCCAGTCACTTTAACAGCATCGGGAGGAACCAATTATACTTGGTCGCCGAATACGGAAATCTCAGCAACATCAGGGCCTCAAGTCGTTGTAAGTCCATCTGTCACGAGAACTTACACCGTTACAGGTCTTTCAAATTCAGTTCCTGCTTGTTCGAATACCGCTTCGGTTACAGTGAGTGTTGTTACACCGACATATACCGGACCAACCACTTTAACAATATGTTCTCATACTACTTTTTCAATTCCATTGAGTTCAAATATTACTGGCGCTACTTATCAGTGGTATGCTGTTAATACTCCGGGAATTGGGAACTATACGACAATAAATGGTCCATCAACATCATCCACTATCTTAAATGAACCGAGAAGTACCTCTAGCGTCCCAGTTACTCTCAATTATAAGGTTAAAATAATACAAGCAAATTGTCCTTCAAGTCAACTTTTTGATGTATTTGTTACTGTAAATCCAAGGGTTTTGAATTCGTTTACTGCATCAAATTCAACATTTTGTTCACCATCAACTTCCAATCTTGTCAATTTTACAAATACATCAACAAATGCCA
>JBIIVA010000264.1:0-2584 GCA_044339705.1 Crocinitomicaceae bacterium | reverse complement strand
GTAAGTACAATTTTACAATGGCAGGAATTCAGCAACCTTTCGAAATTGAAAAAGGCTCAACTATAAAATGGTCCGGAAGTCCTTACAACGCAGATATAAACATTAATACATACGTCAACTTAAAAAAAGTTTCCATTCTCGAATTAAGTCCTGAATTGATGGATAATTCTCTTTTAAATCAAGAAGTAAATTGTTACCTAAAACTAGATGAAACATTACTAAAACCTCAAATTTCATTTGACATTAAAGCACCTCGAGCACCAGAAACAGGTAAAGCGCTGATTCGAAGGGTAACAGCAGATAACGATGAGTTGAATCGACAATTTTTTTCCTTGTTAATTGCTCGAAAATTTCAACCTTTGAGGGGGACTATTTCAGCAAGCAGTTCTGCTGCGATTGACTTGGTGGAATCTCAAATAAATGCCGCATTAAATAATCTCACGGATAGCTATAAACTGAACGTTGATTATGGTGAAGAGAGAACGATGGGAGAAAAATCATTTGAAGTTGGATTTAAAAAAGGATTATTGAATGATCGACTAATTATTTCAAGCAGCATCGGTGTTGAAAGCAGAGGTCTAAGTAGTGAGTCAGGAACACCGACCGGTAGTTCTTCCTCTTCAATAAATGGAAATGGCACATCAAAAAGCAGTTCCTTAATTGGTGACGTCAATATTGAGTACATAATCAATGATAAAGGAACTTTTAGGGCAAATATTTTCAATAAATCAAACACGAACTCTATTAATGAGGAGGCAGGACCTTTTACCCAAGGTGCCGGTATTTCATACCTAGAGGAATTCAACAATTGGTATGACTTTGAACTCGTTCAATTTGGATTAGATGTATTCCGAAAGGAAGAAAAAAAGAAATATCCAAAAAAGAAAAGGAAGACTCAAATACCAAGCGAATACATTCAAAATCCAACCTCTCCTTCATCTGATAAAAAAGATAATAAAAAGAAATAATTTCATTTATGAATTGTATTTTTGAGGTCAATTGATTCGATTTCAATTTTGAAAATTCAACTATTATGCAAAAAGTTTTAATTGCCAATCGCGGTGAAATAGCCAGAAGAGTCATACGTACCTTAAAAAAAATGAAGATTTCAACTGTCGCCGTCTATTCGGATGCAGATAGAAATGCACCCCATGTTTTAGAGGCAGATGAAGCGGTTTATTTGGGCGCGAGTCCTTCGACAGAAAGCTATTTGAAGCAAGATCTTATTCTTGACTATTGTAATAAGTTAAATGTGGATGGAATTCACCCTGGCTACGGATTTTTGTCTGAAAACGCAGGATTTGCTAAAAAAGTGAAAGCAGCCGGAATTAAACTAATAGGTCCTTCCGCAGAATCCATGGAAATTATGGGTGATAAACTTAGTGCTAAGCAAGCCGTCAAAAAGTTTAATGTTCCGCTTGTTCCCGGCGTAGACGAGGCCATTTCAGATGTCAATGAAGCAAAAAAAATTGCTAATGTAGTTGGCTACCCAATTTTAATCAAAGCCTCTGCGGGTGGCGGTGGAAAAGGAATGAGATTGGTTCAGAATAATGACGAATTCGAAGAGCAAATGATGATGGCTCAAAATGAAGCTCGTTCATCTTTTGGAGATGATGCCGTTTTTATTGAGAAATTCGTTGACAAACCTCGCCACATTGAAATTCAAGTTTTTGCAGATCAGCACGGAAATGTTGTATATCTTTTTGAAAGAGAATGTTCAGTTCAACGCCGACATCAAAAAGTTATTGAAGAAGCACCTAGTGCTGTTCTTACTCCTGAATTGAGAAAACAAATGGGAGAAGCCGCAGTTGCAGTTTGTAAAGCTTGTAGCTACGAAGGAGCAGGAACTGTTGAGTTTTTGTTAGACGCTTCTTTAAATTTTTATTTTTTGGAAATGAATACGCGCCTGCAGGTGGAACATCCTGTAACGGAAGAAATTACGGGTTTGGATTTAGTTGAATGGCAAGTTCGTGTGGCTAAAGGAGAAAGGCTTCCAAAGCTTCAAGATGAACTTAAGATAAATGGACATGCAGTTGAAATTCGAGTTTATGCCGAGGATACACTAAATGGTTTTACTCCAGATATCGGAACACTTAATCGTTATCGAATTCCTAGTGGTAAACATATTCGTGTTGACGACGCATTTTTGGAAGGAATGGAAATTCCAATTTATTATGATCCAATGATTGCCAAACTGGTTGTGTGGGGAAAAACACGCCGAGATGCCATGGATCTTGCCATAGAAGCGATTGACAATTATCAGATTTCGGGAGTTAAAACTACTTTAGACTTTGGGAAATTCGTTTTGAAACATCCTGCTTTTCGAAGTGGAGATTTTGATACCAATTTTATCAAACATTATTTTCAAGATCCATATATTGTGAATTCAGCAATGAAAGAAGAAGAATATGCCTTAGTTCATGCGATCGATGATATTTGGAATGACTTAAAAAAACTTAAAACAACAGAATTTGCTTCCCAAGAAATTGGATCTTCATGGAAAAATAGAATGGAATAAAATAATTTCAGATAGGCAACTTTTGAAAAGGAAAAAAAATTACTTTTACAACTCAAAATTTCAACG
>JBIIVA010000263.1:0-2594 GCA_044339705.1 Crocinitomicaceae bacterium | reverse complement strand
GCTCAAATGATCAATTGCATAAAGAACAGATTCGGACTGAATTACGAAATATCGCACCAGATGTTTTGTACATAAATGGTATTTATTCGAAAGTCTTTTCAAGATGGCCTTTGCATTTAGGGAAGGAATTAGGTATTCCGATGATTGTTGCACCCAGAGGAATGTTGAGCCCGCATTCATTGGGAATAAAGAAACTTAAAAAAAAAGCATTTTTAACTTGGATGAAATGTACTCGTTCCTATAATCAATTGATTTTTCATGCGACCTCAGCGGATGAAGTCGGTGATATCAATAGGATAATTTCGAAGTATAAGTCTATTGAGTTTATTCCGAACCTTCCAAAATTAAGTGAGCAGAAATTCCCTGTTAACATTGAAAAAGAAATTGGCAATTTACGCTTGGTTTTTATTGGAAGAATTGCCAAGGAGAAGGGTTTGCTAGAGGGTTTAACGGCTTTAATAAATCAAACTGGAAATATCGAACTCAATATTTATGGTACTTGTTACGATAAAACCTATTGGCAATCTTGTCTAAAAGTGATCAATCGATTACCCAAAAATGTCTATGTGAATTACCATGGGGAATGTCCATCAGAAGATGTTAAATTACATTTACAAAAAGCACACGCTTTACTTATGCCTAGTCATGGCGAGAACTTCGGACATGCTATTGTTGAAAGTTTGGCTCAAGGCAGGCCAGTAATTGTATCTAAAAACACACCATGGAAAGATCTTGAGCCACAAAAGGCTGGATATGATATAGAGAATCGGGGATTAAAGGATGTAATCGGAATTTTTGTAAATTTTAAAGCTTCGGATTATCAGATTTATTCTTTGGGTGCATTTTCTTTTTACAAAAGAAACATTTTGAATTCTTTGGAAAATCAACTAAAAAAATACAACAAACTTTTCTCAAATAAATGTTAGAAACTGATTTATCAAGTTATTCGAATACAAATTTTCATCATGGTCGTTCAGTTATTATAAGACTTACATGGATGTTGGTCTCCCGACTATTCTTTCAGACTAATTTACCATATCCTTCAAGTTTAAAAAAAGCATTACTACGATTATTCGGAGCGAAGGTTGGCAAAGGAGTTGTAATAAAACAGAATTTGAATTTAAAGCACCCTTGGCGATTGGAAGTAGGAGATTATACCTGGATAGGTGAACATGTTTGGATTGATAATTTGGTTCTTGTCAAAATTGGAAGTAATTGCTGTATTTCACAGGGAGCTTTTTTATTAACGGGAAATCATAACTATAAATCTGTAAAATTTGATTTAATGACATCTGAAATAAACATCGAAAATGGCGTTTGGATAGGTGCTAAATCGATTGTAGGCCCTGGAGTTACGTGCAGTTCTCATTCAATTTTAGTTGTTGGATCGGCTACGTTTAACAATATGAATGCCTACTCTATTTATCAGGGTTGTCCGGCTCAATTCAAGAGAACGAGAAAAATTAATTGACCTGTTTGATTTTGAATCGAAAAGTATGAAAATAACCATAATAACAGCCACTTACAATAGTATTTCAAGTATTCGTGATACCTATGAATCCATAGCCTCTCAGGATTATAATGAAATTGAGTGGATTGTCATCGATGGAGAATCGACAGATGGAACAATTGATTATTTGAAAAGTATTGATCATAAAATTTCAAAATGGGTTACTGAAAAGGATAATGGAATTTACGATGCACTCAACAAAGGTTTAAGTTTGGCAACAGGAGATGTAGTAGGATTTTTACATTCAGATGATGTATTTGCGAATGAAACCATTATTTCCAGCGTTGTAAAATTGTTTCAAGAACAACAAATTGGTGGTGTATATGGAGATTTGGAATACATCAGTCAAAATGAAAATAAAAACGTGATTCGCAAATGGAAGAGCAATAAATATAGTTCCAATGAAATTAAGAAAGGTTGGATGCCTCCTCATCCCACTCTTTTTTTAAAAAGAGAGATTTATGAAAAATTCGGAAATTTTGATGAAAAAATGAAAATTTCAGCGGATTATGATTTTATTTTACGAATCATGAAAAGTCCAGAGATTTACTATCATTACTTTCCAACTGTCATCACGAAAATGAAAATGGGTGGAGCAAGTTCTTCTCTAAGAAACATAAAGCAAAAAATGAAAGAAGATATTTTGGCGTTAAAAAAGAATAAAATAAGCAATCCCTACCGAGTAATTATTCAAAAGAATTTAGCGAAGGTGGGTCAATTTTTTTAATGACCATTTTACTATAAAACAGTATCAGCAAAAAAAGCTTAACTTTGTGTAAGAATTCAATTTACTTTGCAACTAACAACAACCGTTTTTTTACTACTCTCTTCGTTATTCATAGTAGGCTCTTTCCTTGTTTCTTTCGTTATACTGCCGAAGGTTAGAGCTTTGGCAAGTGTTAGTAACTTTACAAGCGAGCCTTCTCAGAGATCCTCACACTTTGAAACGATTCCCAACATCGGTGGGCTGGCTTTCTTCGTTGTTATCATGGTGTTTTACTCTTTTATATACCATTTTGATGAGTCAAGCATTTTTCCAAATTTAATTCCTGGTTTAACAATTTTATTCATTATCGGTTTGAAG
>JBIIVA010000086.1:0-10118 GCA_044339705.1 Crocinitomicaceae bacterium | reverse complement strand
CGTACGGGTCACGTACACGGCGGTTCGTAAACTGATGGGTTCAGTAAAGTGTAAATTTCTAGTAGCGAGTAATAACCTCGTTTCTTTAGCCTTGATTTGGTAATCGTTGTGTTAAGAATAGGACTTTGAGCAACCGCCCATCCACCTTTTACGAATGAATTGTTTATTTTTTTATGGTATTCATGAATGCTAACGCAATTCTCGTTCTGCTCCAAGCATAGGCGTCATCAGGGTTAACACCCAAACGAATCAGGTTTTTCCTTTTCCGTTCTGGTTTAGCTCACTTTCTAATTGATTTTTATTTGTGTTCGCGATTTCCGCTTTGCTACAATTCTTCCAATGATGCCAAATACAATAGCGTAATCGATTGCGCAACCAACCATCTACATCACGGAGTTTACCTTGACCGCGCAGCAGCACCGAAGGTAATACTTGTTCCCTGAAAGTAATTAAGCCACCCTCGTTGAACTTCTGTAATCTTGGTAATCCGTTCGTCAAAACTCATTGGTGTGGTTTTGCGGGTGATGGTTTTTAAGCGTTGCTTAAGTCGTTTCCATGCTTTCTCTGTCACCACCAGTTGGTAGCGCCCCTTTACCCCTTTTTGATACGTCGATGTGAATCCAAATCCGAGAATTTGAAATTGTACAGGCTTACGAACTCCACTCTTTTCCCTATTGATAGTGAGTTTGAGTTTTGTCCGTAAGTACTTTTCGATGGCTCGAATAGTTGCCCATGCGTCGCTTGGTCGTTTGCAATAGATACTAAAATCATCAGCGTAGCGTACAAAACGAAGCTTTCGTCGTGTGAGTTCCTTGTCTAACTCATTGAGTAAGATATTTGAAAGCAACGGACTAATCGGACTTCCTTGCGGAACGCCTTTTCTTCGTTTTTGCAGTTTACCGTTAATTTTAATCGGTGCGCGCAACCATTGTCTAATCAATTTTAGGGTCAATGGGCATTTTACCTTTTGGTAGATAAGATTGAGCAGTAAGCAATGATCTACCTCGTCGAAAAATGATTTCAGATCGATGTCTACGATATTCGAATAACCATCGTGGATCTGTTCTAACGCTTTACCAACTGCTTGACGTGCGTTCTTGTTGGGTCTAAATCCGTAGCTGTTTTGACTGAATTCATTCTCCCATTTCGGCATCAGAACTTGTGATACCGCTTGTTGGAGTAACCGCTCGATTACGGTTGGAACACCTAAAAGTCTGGTCTTACCATTCCCTTTCGGAATTTCCACTCCGAGAATAGGTTGAGCATAATAGTTTCCGCCTTTAATAGACTGTATGATGTTCATCTTCTCCCTGCGGAAAATGTCCGTAAGTTCTGATGTTTTCATACCGTCAACACCTGTACTGCCCTTGTTGGCAAGTACTTGCCATAATGCACCTTGCAGGTTGTAGGGATGTAATACCTGTTCACCGCCGAAGGCAGCAGCGAAGCTAATCATTCCTTTTACACTTTTTCTGTTCCTGTTCACGTTTCGGGTGGCTATACCGTTTCACCGATAGTCCAGTCCGAATTGTGAACCATTTTATGTTCAGTCCTTCCCTTGCTTGTGAGTCCTCCGCTTCATTCATCGGCTCGTTACTACAAAGTACTATGACCTCTGCTTTGTTACTCCCGTTGGTCGTGGTCTTCGCTACGCTACGGCTCTTGGCGCATAGAAACCGAATCTATTCCAAGACCTCCCCCGGTAAGAGCATTTTCCTTCAGTCAATTCCCGATACATCTACTACAAAACGACTTTTGTATTCTTAGGACGTTACGTTGCTGTGGACGCTTATCCTCATTTTGTAGCCTCTTATGTACTTCCTGTTCGTCGGTACCAACTTTTGCAGGCTCGCTTCCTTCACTGCTTGGATTACTCCAAACCAGCTTGCGACTTGCTAACGCTTCGGATTGTTAATCCGCGCACAAGGGACTTAAACCCTCTGGAAAATAAACACGCTTGCTTTTCTCAATAGTAATTTGCAATTTCAAAATTTTTATAGAGCTTCATTAAGCGTGTTGCTTTGCTCATGCAGGGCACACACACTGGTTTGGCAAAAGTGGCGGTTCTGTGCTCTGCAGACACAGTTATGGTTAATCAAAGTTTGGTGCTCCGCATCAACATTTGTGTTGAAAATCGCCACCTTCGCCAAGCCACAAAACGTTGTGGGCAACCGCCATACCCGAAAAAGCATATTTTAAGAAATCGACAATGAATAACTAAAAATTAAAAAAGGAAAATGATTCACAAATTGACAATACTAATAATTGCTTTTCTATTTTCATTTAGAATGTTTGGGCAACCTGAGGAACAAATCGCTAAATGTGAGAATAAAATCTGTATAGATACATTGACTACAAAGTTTTTAACTAGAAAATGGTATGATTTTTCACCAGAGTTTCATGTGGAGCAGTCAAATTGGATAATTTATTACATAAACAAACCTACAGATTTGATAGATAGCACTTCTTACAATGGAACTATTACATTCAATACAGATGGAACATTTGAGAAGTCTTATAAAATTAATGAAAATACCAGTAAATCGTTTAGTGGTACTTGGATAATTCCATCTGGAACAAGACAACTTAAATTGACTATAACACAAAATGATAAAACTCAAATTCAAACTTGGACTGTACTGGAGCTCAATAAAGACGTATTTATCCTTAAGTTTTTGAATTCCAAATACAAATAAAAGAGGGTAAAATTTACAATCCTCATTTGGAAAATAACTACCCATAAGAGCTGTCAAGCGCCAACCAAATAATACTTTGTTGAAACATTTAATACTTCAGTGAAACACCACATCAAACTGTAAATAGCAATATGGCTTAAATTTCCTAAAAGTCATTTATTTTATGAAGTTTTAGGAATTTACCTATCTTTGTTTAATGCAAACTATAGCTCGAAAACAATACTTAGAAACCCTTGGTGTGTTAAAGGACAAGAATTTAATTAAGGTGGCTACAGGCGTTAGGCGCTGTGGGAAATCAACTTTAATGTCGCAGTTTCAAGAAGTGTTGCGGAAAGAAAATTCGAATGTTTCCATTTTGTCAATCAATATGGATATGCCAGAATTTCGATTTTTAGCAGAAAAGAATTGGAAAGAAATTTACGATTTCATCAAAAAACAGCTTAAAAAAAATGTAACCAATTACGTATTTATTGATGAAGTACAAAATGTTGCTGAATTTGAAAAGCTATTAGAGGGGTTGTATGTTCACCCAAATATAGATTTGTACGTAACAGGTTCAAACGCTTTTCTTTTGAGCAGTGAATTAGCCACTTTACTCACGGGAAGAGCTTATGAGATAAATGTTTTACCATTTTCATTCGTTGAATACTTAGAATTTACAGGTAAAACTCAAAACCCGGACCGTACGTTTGCTGAATATATACGAACAGGTGGTTTCCCGGAGGCCGTGCGTCTATCAGCAGATGGAAATCATTTTGCAAATAAATACTTAAAAACTGTTTTCAAAAACATTTATGAAAATGATATTTCTAAAAGACATACCGTTTATGCAGAAGATTCCTATCAAGAAGTCGTAAATTTTCTAATCGATTCAGTTGGATCAACCGTTTCAGCAGGTAACATTTCGAAAGTTTTAACAGCTAATAAAAAGAAAATTGACAATAAAACAGTTTCAAAGTACATTGATACGCTGGTTGAAGCTTATTTATTCTACAAAGTAAATAGGTATGATATCAAAGGTAAACAACATTTAGCGACACTTGAAAAATACTATTTGGTAGATTTGGGTTTCCGTAACGCATTACTAGGAAAAGAATTGGCAAGCGATGCAGGTCATTTGTTGGAAAATGTGATTTACCTTGAACTAAAACGAAGAAATAATCAAGTTTGGATTGGAAAAACTAATAATCTGGAAGTTGATTTTGTTGTTCGCAATAATGATGGCTTTACCCAGTATATTCAAGTTGCTCAGACAGTACATAACGAAAGGACATTGGAACGTGAATTAGCTTCATTAAACAATATTGCTGACCATCACGAAAAACTTTTAATCACTATGGATTATGACATCGGAACGTACAATGGAATAAAAAAAATAAATGCCTTAGATTGGCTGACAAATAATAACACATAAGAGAATGTTATTCAAAAGACTCTCAGGTTATTGGTTTAACCATGTTTATTTTAGCGGAGTAATAGCCAAATTTATATTGAAAGTAAGAACAGTAAAAAAGAATCAACGAAACGCTAACAGCAAAAAAGCGCAAGCCCAGATTATACTTCGATGAATCAAACGTTTGTAAAATGAGAATTTAATCTTCGGAGAAATGATCTTTTGAAAAGTTGGCCGTTCGCCTGCGTGCAAAACGTTAACCGTAAGCTCAAAACCTAAATCAACAAAAAAACAAAATCAATATAACAATCATAGGAGGCTCGGCTGGAATCGGATTAGAAGCTGTAAAAAGAGGATTAAAAAGAAATCATTCGATAACGACCATCGTATCATAATCAAATATAAACGTATCAAATCGTATTATTTAGAGACGATTATTTCAAATCATAATCGTATATTTGCGTATCAAAACGTATCATAATGAATAATGCTGTGTATAATTTCATACTAAACATTGATTGGAAACTCATTAATTTAATTAGTGAAATTGATAGATTTGATGCCAATTGGACAGCAATAGAACGAAAAGAAGGCCAAAGCCTTAAAGAATTAAAAAGTATTGCAACTGTTAGAAGTGTTGGTGCTTCAAATCGTATCGAAGGGAATAAAATGAGTGATGAAGAGGTAGATGTATTACTTCAAAAACTTGATATTACAAAACTTACGGATAGGGATTCACAAGAAGTTGTTGGTTATTTTGAAGTATTAGATTTAATATCCGATTCTTACCAAACAATTAATCTTACTGAGAATCATATTAGAAGTTTACATAATCTTTTAATGAAATACAGTGATAAAGATAATTGGCATAAAGGTAATTACAAAGCGCACAGTAATGCTGTAGAAGCCTCTTTTTCAGATGGAACACGTCAAATTATTTTTCAAACAACAGAAGCGGGGTTTGCAACAGAAGATGCTATTCGATTATTAATTGATTGGTATAATTCAGAAACAGAAGTACATCCTTTAATTAAAATTGCAGCATTTATATATGACTTTTTAAGCGTTCATCCGTTTCAAGATGGAAATGGTAGAATGAGCAGATTAATTTCAACATTTTTACTTCTTAAAAATGGATATAAATGGATAGAATATGTGAGTTTTGAACATGAAATTGAAAATCAAAAAAATCAATATTATCAAGCTCTTAGAAGTTGCCAAGCTCAACGACCCAATGAGAATATTACAGTTTGGATGCTGTTTTTCTTAGGTTGTTTGTCAAATATTCAAAAAAAACTCATTACGAAACTGAATAAGAGCGGATTAGAAACAAAACTTTCACCTAAAGAAAAATCTATATTTACAATTATTCAGAATAGACCCAATACACAATCTGGAGAAATTTCAGAAAAACTTGCAATACCATTACCAACAGTAAAAAGAATCCTATCAGAATTAACAAATAAAGGAATAATTGAAAAACAAGGTAGTGGACGCAATGTAAGTTATACAATAAAATAACCCAGCTACTAACATAGAAGGGATAAACTGAATCACAACACTGTGAAGGATCGACTATAGTCTGTCGAAAGTAACAGCAAGAAGGTTATTTCAGAATTTTAGACAAACTAGAAACGGAGCAGTTTTGATCTTCAAGGATATTGATGAAGATATAGCAAAAGAATTGATGCAAGAACTTCCCTTTTACAAGCTGAGTAAAAGCGTGGAATACTACAGTTTGATTAAACAGTTTTAAAATTTAGAATTGAAAATGTACAATTTAGAATTGGCATTGTACACTTTCAGTTTTTCATTTTCAATTAAAGCTAAATCTTATACGTCTATCTTCGCGTATTTTGCGTTTTTCTCGATAAACTCTCTTCTTGGTGGAACATCATCTCCCATTAACATCGAGAATATCTGATCACATTCAGCTGCATTTTCAATAGTTACTTGACGAAGCGTACGACTTTCCGGATTCATCGTTGTTTCCCAAAGTTGCTCAGCATTCATCTCTCCAAGACCTTTGTATCGTTGAACGTTTACTGAAGATTCACTTCCTCCACCTTTCAATTCATTAATTAATCGATCACGTTGATCTTCGTTCCAAGCATACTCGGATTTATTTCCTTTCTTAACTTGGTACAATGGTGGAGTTGCAATGTAAATATATCCATTTTCAATTAGTTCTTTCATGAAACGGAAGAAGAACGTCAAGATCAAAGTTTCAATGTGCGAACCATCAACATCGGCATCACACATGATGATGATTTTGTGATATCTTAATTTTTCCAGGTTCAATGCCTTAGAATCTTCTTCAGTTCCAATGCGAACCCCAAGAGCCGTGTAGATGTTTTTGATTTCTTCGTTTTCAAAGATTTTGTGTTGCATTGCTTTCTCGACGTTCAAAATCTTACCACGAAGCGGCATAATTGCTTGAAAATGTCTATCGCGACCTTGTTTCGCAGTACCACCCGCTGAATCTCCCTCGACGAAGTAAATCTCACAAGCAGCAGGATCTTTCTCCGAGCAATCAGCAAGTTTACCTGGTAACCCTGAACCCGTTAATACGTTTTTACGTTGAACCATTTCACGTGCTTTCCGAGCTGCGTGACGAGCACGAGCTGCCAGAATTACTTTCTCAACGATTAATCTCGCTTCTGCAGGATGCTCTTCCAAGTAAGCGGAAAGCATTTCTGAAACAGCTTGACTAACAGGAGCAGTAACCTCACGATTTCCAAGTTTCGTTTTTGTTTGACCTTCAAATTGTGGTTCTTGCACTTTCACAGAAACAACAGCAGTTAGTCCTTCACGGAAGTCGTCACCGTCAATTTCAATTTTTTCTTTTGCCAAAATCCCTGAGTCGGTTGCATACTTTTTCAAGGTATTTGTCAAACCTCTTCTGAATCCTGATAAATGCGTCCCTCCTTCGTGCGTATTGATGTTGTTCACATATGCTTGGATATTCTCCGTGTAAGAAGTGTTGTAAGTCAAAGCAACCTCAACAGGAATATTCTCACGCTCTCCTTCAAAATAAATGACATCTGAAATCAAGGCTTCTCGGTTTCGATCCAAGTATTGAGCAAATTCACGCAAACCACCTTCCGAATAATAAGTCGTTTTCGGAGATTCACCGTTGTCATCTACCGTTCTTAAGTCAGTCAACGTAATTGTGATTCCCTTATTCAAGAAAGCCAACTCACGCATACGAGCCGCAAGCGTATCAAAATTGTATTCTGTCGATTCAAAAATAGTTCCGTCCGGCTTGAACGTTACTTCTGTTCCTGTTTCGGTTGACTCACCAACTACTTTTACATCATATAGCGGCTTACCGATACTATATTCTTGCTGGAAAATTTTCCCCTCTCGACGAACAGTTGCTTTTAATGCAATTGACAAAGCATTTACACACGAAACACCAACTCCGTGCAATCCTCCAGAAACTTTGTATGTGTCTTTGTCAAATTTACCACCTGCATGAAGAACAGTCATAACGACTTCTAAAGCGGATTTTTTTTCTTTGGTATGCATTGCCGTAGGAATTCCACGACCATTATCCTTTACCGTGATAGAATTATCTTCGTTTATGAAAACATGGATTGTATTACAATATCCTGCTAAAGCCTCATCGATTGAGTTGTCAACCACCTCATAAACCAAGTGATGTAGACCTTTAATTCCAACATCTCCAATATACATTGCTGGGCGCTTTCTTACCGCCTCTAATCCCTCTAATACCTGGATGTTATCCGCTGAATAATTGTCTCTTTTTTCTTCTTCTGCCATAGCTCAATTGTTTGCTTTCAATGCATTTTGAAAGGAATCCAAAGATACAAATTAAGAGAGAAAAAATAGAATGCTCAACAAGCCCGAAAGCCTTAATTTATCAACAAAGTGTTAATATTTCGGATTATTTTTCAATCCACTCAATAATGGATTGATCATCAGGTTGCGTTCCTGGTGAAATTACTTTATCCAACTCACCTTTTTCGTTCAATAAATACTTCTGAAAATTCCACTGCACCTCATTGTCTTCCAAACCATTTTGGTCTTTTGAAGTTAAAAATTGATAGACTGGATGCATATCTTTTCCTTTAACTGAAATCTTTGACATCATTGGAAAAGTAACTCCATAATTTTTCTGACAAAAAGTTGCGATTTCTTCATTCGAACCAGGCTCCTGCCCCATGAAATTATTTGCAGGAAACCCAATAATCACAAAATTCTTGTTCTGGTACTTTTTATATAACGATTCTAATTTTTCGTATTGAGGTGTTAGACCACATTTGGATGCCGTATTAACCACCATTACTTTCTTTCCTTTCAAAGAAGAAAAATCAAAGTCATTTCCTTCTAAATCCTTTACCTTAAATTGGTGAATTGATTGTTTAGTTGTCATAGTTGCTGAAAATAATAAAATAGATAGCGAAATAAAAAGTGCTTTTTTCATAAATGATTTTTTATTGAAACAAAATAACAAAAAATAAGTTCTTAATTGGAACATTTTTTGTCTTTCCTCGAATAAATTGCTGTTGTGATTCGACTAATTCTTTTTTTTCTTATTTGTTTCTTGTCAAATTTCTTGATAGCTCAATTCAAGTATAGTGGGCAATGGCAAGGAATCATTGTAAAGAATGGAACTGATTGGAAAGAGGGAAATCCCATCTATTTTGATTTTGAAATCATCAATAATTTGTTGGACGGAAAATGTAGAATGGAAAACTATTCCAATGATCAATATATAATTTACAAGCTTGGCGGAAAATTGGATTCCAATCGCTATTTAAATATTGTTCAGAAAGGTATAATTAGAGAATCATCGAAATCTACAGTTACGTGTTTATTAAATTTTAACCTAACCTATAATTTCACAACAGGCTATTTGGAAGGTACTTACGAGCCAAAATGCCCCTCGGAAAAAGGAAAAATAATTCTTTATAAATCAAAATTCGAATTCAACGATAAACTTGAACCATTGCAAGATCATTCATGGTTTGATCGCTTTGTAAACGATTTGAAAGAAGGGCTTTCTTCTCCGGAACAGCGATTAGTTGAATTGCGAAACTTCAAGTTTGATCCTATTTATTTTGATTACGATAAATATGATATAAAAACTGAGTATCAAGAATACCTTCGAAAAATGATTAAGATGGTGAAAAGTCATTCCGATCTTAGAATCAAAATCACTGGACATACCGATGCGGATGGTTCAGACAGATACAATGAAAAATTATCTCAAAATCGAGCCAAAGCACTCATCCGATTTTTCGAGGAGAATGGATTGAAGGAATCGAGAGTGGTAATTGATTTTAAAGGTGAAAAACAACCAGTTGATTCTAATAAAACTCCTGAAGGAAAGCAGCGTAATCGAAGGGTTGACTTTACTTTTATTTAACTGAATACCTTTAGTTGCTTACAGCGAGCTTATCGTGCTAGGTTCCTAATTGTAAAATAGATAATGACTTTAATTGGAATCACTCCAAATCCTTCAAATTCAATTTCCTGAATTTTGGTGAGATTTTTCCAGTAACGGCAACCACCAATAAAGTCAATGAACCACCCACAATGATTGCAGCTTTTGTTCCCCACCATTTGGCTGTTAATCCTGATTCAAATGCACCGATTTCGTTGGAAGAGCCGATGAAAATTCCGTTTACAGCAGAAACGCGACCACGCATATTGTCAGGCGTGGCAAGTTGTAAAATGGAATGACGAATCACAACACTCACATTATCGAATGCGCCCGTCAAGAATAAGAAAAACAAAGCCAACCAGAAATTCGTCGAGAAACCAAATAGAATGGTCGACACACCAAATCCGGCAACGGAATACAACAAAATTTTCCCGGCATTAACAACTGGTGGTTTGTATGCAATAACCAAAGCCATAATCGCAGCGCCAAAAGCGGGAGCAGCACGCAAATATCCCAATTCAACCGGACCGGCGTTTAACACATTCTTGGCAAAATCAGGAAGTAGGGCAACCGCTCCACCAAACAAAACCGCAAATAAATCCAAGGACAGCGCACC
>JBIIVA010000105.1:0-8438 GCA_044339705.1 Crocinitomicaceae bacterium | reverse complement strand
TGCGTTGTTGCAGGATAAACTGTGTTTTCAGCATCAAAATTCGACCATCCAGCTGTCCAATCGGTTGCAGGTGTATTGTCTGTAACCGGAAATGCTCCTCTGTAATTTGTCGGAGTCCAAAATGCATCCTGTGCATTGAGACTGTATCCCAAACTCAAGGCTGCAATAAACGTGTAAATTCTTTTCATTTTTTCTAAATTTTTATTTGGCACAAAGTTCTTGCCTTCGGCTGGAAGAGGCGTTACATCCTCCTTAAGTCTTCGTTAATTTTTTATTAAGAATTGAAAACAATTTGTTAATATAGACTAACTCAGAAATTATATTTTAAGGATAAAGAAATGGTTTGTCCAAAAGTGATTTCTTGCCAAGCACTATCGATTCCTTTATCGTATTTTTTATTTTTATTAGTGTCTTGAAAGAATATTAAATCTTGCGCTAATATATCTTTAACATTTAGTTTTAGTTCAAAGTTCTTTTTTATGATTTTTGATACTTGAAAGTCAATTACATTTCTTCCATTTTCCCATACACTTGGTTCTTGTACACTTCCCGCAATTGCTACACGCTGACCCACAAGGTTGTATGAGATGTTTATATTCAAGTCTTTCGGTCCTGCATAAAAAATTCCTGCGTTAATTAAATAAGGCGATTGCCCTTGAAGTGGCCTTCTTGAATCAGGATATTCAGCCAATCCAGGAATAGAACTTAAATCCATTACCGATTTAATGAGTGCACCGTTAAAATATAGCGTTAAATTCTTTAAGAATGAAGTACTGTCTTTTCTCGAAAATGCACCCAAGTTCAAACGATATTCGAATTCAGCGCCATAGTTGACAACATTTTGAACATTATCAAAATACAACTCAGGTGTTCCAGAAGTCCCCGTTCTTAATAATAATTCGATGGGGTTAAAAAATTGTTTGTAAAATCCAGAAAGGCTGATGATTTGCCCTGAACCAGGGAAAAACTCAAAACGCAAATCGTAATTGTTTATCAATGCTCGTTGAAGTGTGGGATCTCCAGAGGTTAGATTGTCATTTAAGAAATTGTAAAATGCGAATGGCGCTAACTCACGAAATTCAGGTCTAGAAAGTGTGCGAGAATAACTTGCGCGAATGTTGATTTTTTGAATAGGAGAATAAATTAAATTCACTGAGGGCAAAAGGTCAACCACATTCGTATCAATGTTTTGAGGAAGATTTGATCCAAATTCTACATACTTAAATACTTGGTTATATGCCTCTATTCGAGCTCCACCAACAAGGCGCAATTTATCTCCTAGTTTACTGTCTAGTTGCAAAAATCCGGCATTCAAGAACGAGTATGCTTGATAACTATCATCAACGTTTGTTCCTTCTTCTAGTTTAAATCCGCCTTGTCCATTTGACATAAGCCCCATGTTTTCAGGTGCAAAAATCTCATCTGCAGGAAGAAGTAAGAGTGAACTTTCAAAATTGGCACTACCTGATGGGTCATACTTGGAGAATCCTAAATTTCTAGCAGCAAAATTTCTAGTTCTGTATTGGTGAAAGGCTCCAATTTTTACTTCATTTTTTAATTTTCCAAGTTCAAATGGGTAAGCTACGTCGTATTTCAAATTAAAAATCTTCTCATTCATGTCAGACCAAAACATGTTTCCTGCCCCAAGTGTAGAAATATCATTATTTTGAACAACCGCGAAAAATGGTAGGGTTGTATCCACTTGCTGATAAACCGTTCTTCTCAAGAATGGAATTTCTCTTTTTACATCACTGAACGAACCAACCCATTTCAGTTTCAATTTATTCTTTAGTTCATGATTACCAATCAGTTGTGATGTGTAAAGATTGTTTTGGGTATACCAAAAATTGGTTGATTTTTCAGAGTAAACAGATTCAATATCCATGTCTCTTTTTCCATTTCGGACATTAACCTTGTCATCTGTGGATATAGAGTACATGTTCTTAAATTGTATTTTGTTCTTTTCATTGAAACTAAAGGAAAGGTTAAACATCCCACTATTAAGAATGGCTTGTGTGAATGCCGAATCCTTCAATTCATTTTTGGTAATTACACCTGTTGCTTGCTCTTCAAATTCTCTTCTTGTAACTTGGCTGAATGTAAAATTATTTTGGTAAGAATAAGCAAATACATAACCGAATTTTCTTTTTTCTTTTAGTTGGATCATTCGACCTATTGAATATTGTAAGTTGAGATTAGGCAATGCTTTTCGATTGAAGGATCCCCAATCAGATTTGATCATTTTTGCTAAATCTGCTTTTTCGGGATTTGTTGCAACATTGAATTCCTCAGTGGTTGGAAGCTCATCAGGTAAAGCTCTAGATCCTGACCCAAGACCTAAGAAATCTGCACTTCCGCCATTATAAGTTTTAAAATCCTTGAATGTGGAAATGGTATTGTATGCTCCACCTATTTGAATGTTCTGAAAATTCGTTTCCTTCGGCTCGGTTGTATTGATGTCTATAACACCTCCAGCAAATTCACCCGGTAATTCAGGCGACGCGGATTTTGTAATCAACAAATTATCCAGCATGTTGGACGGGAAAATATCAAAAGAAAAGGCTTTACGATCACTTTCTGAACTTGGCAGTGATGCTCCATTTAGTAGTGCGAAATTGTAACGATCGCTCAACCCACGAATGACAACGAATTTATTGTCTTGCACACTAGCTCCAGAAATTCGCTTCAAAACATCTGATGCTTTTGAATCAGGTGTCTTTTTGAATGTTTCAGCATTCATTCCATCAACGACTGTGGCGCTGTTTTTTTGCATTCGAATTATTTCGGTTGTTGACTCTTTATTTACTTTTTTTGTAACAGTAACTCCTTTTCGATCGATGACAAGTTTTTCCAACTCGATGTTTAATTGCTTCGACTCACCCGAATTAATAACAAAAGAATCTAGTAATCTTGTTTTATATGTTTCATAACGAACCTCTAATACAATGTTCCCAGGTTTTACATTCAAAATTTCATATTTCCCATTGGCATCACTAACTGCTCCAACTCCAGGCTGACCTTTAACAATCACTTTTGCTCCAATCAAAAGTTCATTTGAAGCGATGTCTTTTATGACTCCATAAATTTTTGAATCCTGAGCAAAAAGCGAAAAAGAAAAGAAAATTGAAAAGATTTTAAACCAATACTTAAGAGAAATCATATGTTTGCATTTTAACCAATGCAAAGGAACAATCGTTAATTAATCTTCGAATTAATGAAAAGTTAAGCTTATATTAAGTTTGGCTTAATGATTTGGTAACATTAAAAAAGGGGAACAATGTCCCCCAAAAAAATGTCAAAACGAATTTAAGTTTATTCAAAAATTACTTTCATCTCAACACGTCTGTTTTTCGTGCGTCCTTCAGGCGTGTTATTATCAGCAATCGGTTTCGTTTCTCCAAAATATAGAGTTGCTAATCGATCCGAACCTACTCCTTTTGAAACCAAGTAATTTTTAAGAGCTTCAGCACGTTTTTTTGAAAGCACCAGATTGGCATTGTCATCACCTACATTATCGGTATGACCAGAAATTTCCAGCTTCCATTGAGGTTTATTAACTAATAATTGAGCTAATTGATTCAATGAAGGTTTTGAAACATCCAATATGATGTCTTTTCCTGTAGCGAATTGGAGATTATCAAATGCCGTTTTTATTACTTCTGCGATTTTTTCTTCAATCACCGGACATCCTTTGTTTTCGATTGGCCCTGGTGTCATTGGACATTCATCATCTTTATCAAGAAACCCGTCATTGTCTGAATCTTTGTATGGGCAACCTTTATTTTCTTTCGGGCCTTTTAATGTTGGACATTCATCATTTTTATCCAAAATACCATCACTATCAGTATCGGGCCAAGGACAGCCATTATTTTCTTTCGGGCCCGCAATATCTGGACAACCATCAACAAAATCAAATAGACCATCCCCATCTTTATCCGGGCATCCCTGATTCTCCTTTGAACCTGCAACATCTGGACATGCATCAACCGCATCAGATAATCCGTCACTATCTTTATCTGGACAGCCTTTTAATTCCAATATTCCAGGTATATCCGGACAATCATCATCCTTATCAGGGATTTTGTCTCCGTCTTTATCCGGACATCCTTTGAATTCTTTCAATCCTATGACCTCAGGACAATCGTCAGCCTTATCTGGAATTTTATCCCCATCCTTATCCGGACATCCTTTAAATTCAGCTAGGCCAGCGATATCCGGACACTCATCATTTTTATCAATGATTTTATCTCCATCGCTATCCGGACATCCCTTGAATTCTTTTAATCCTGCAATTTCTGGGCAATCATCATCCTTATCAGGGATTTTGTCTCCGTCTTTATCCGGACATCCTTTGAATTCTGCTAAACCGGGAGTCGTTGAACAATCATCATCCATGTCTTTTATTCCGTCACCATCAGTATCTGGACATCCTTTAAACGACCACAAACCGGGAGTTGAAATGCAATTATCCAATTTATCAGAGACTTTGTCGTTGTCTAAGTCTTCGATAGCATCATACAAAACAGGAAGGCGAAGTCCGAAAAATACCTCAGCTCCACGAACTTTACCACGAGCTAAAAGCGTTCTGAAATCTGTTATACCGAGTGTTAATGGCCCTAATCGCGTTGCCACACCGGCTTTAAACCCTGAATATTCATTCACAGAAATAGGAAGATGAACTCCAAGCCATGCATAATCGAAACTTGGCGTAATACTGAATTGATTGGCAGTCTTTACTTTTGCCTGACGGTTTGGTGAAATCAAGTTTAGCATTGCCGTTGCGTTGACATAAAAGTATTTCCAAATATGATAGTCAACTTGTAAACTAAAAGCAGATGGCGTTTGAACCCAAAATGTTGAGGCGGTGTCTCGCTCTCCTGCAGTCCATTCCGTCGGATCAATCGATTCATTTATCAAAGAATCGATTATTTGATCAAATGCATCAAGACTACTAGCTGATTCAAATTGATTTAAATCAAACTTTCTGTTGATATTTACTGAAAAATCTCTACTAAGCCCACCTTTTGTAAATTTTAATGCCCCTAAATCCAATAGAGAGGCTCCAACACGTAATTTATATTTATTCTTATTTTTCATCCATAAATTCGTTTTACCATCCATATCGAATTTATAGTCTTTGTATTTAGGCCTCCATTCATAAACTACACCGAAATCCAAACCGAAACCAGACTTACTTGATGGTTTTGGAAGACCAAAACTATTTTTTTCAATATTTCCTTCAATAAGTTTATCGAAATTATTGGAGTACCCATAGGCAAAATCCCCTTTTAAATAAAAGGAAGTGTCCTCGTCTAACAAGCCATAATTGAAGTTATCCGTATAAACATAAGCGGCCGAATAACCTTGCATATATTTTAAGTCCCCTCCAACTTTTAAGAAGTGTTCTTTTTTATCCATTACCACCTGACCATAATTGAAACCATACTCAGTCCATGTCATGTGATTCAAGTTTAATAATTCCTCAGGTAAAGTTCTTCCCCACAAATCACTTGTATCTAACCCAGATTCAGCGAGCACTGCCAGCTTCGGATCCATGTTATCTAAGTTGGTAATGGAACGTAATTTAGCATTAAATCCAACTGAAATTTTCGGAGTAATATGAAAAGCAAAATTCAATAAATCCAATTGATAATTCATATGTATTCCACGAGGGGATTTAGATAGGGTATCATAAAGGTGTTTGATTATTCCTTCGCTGAAAGGTTCCGTATTAAATTGTTCGAAAGGCGTTGCTCCCCAACCATTGAATATGGCTGTATCACCGAAAGACTTACCCCACCAATAACTTCTACCGAAAAGACTATTCTGTGCGTCACGCATATATTTCGTGTCTAAATAGGCGAAATTTTGATACAGATTTAAACTTGTACTTGCAAGATTCAAGTCAAATTTAAAACGCCCATCAACGAAACTGGCAGGATTTAAATCATTACCCATAACCCCAGCATAATTACTATTCAATAAACCTAGATAATTCTGAGAAAATGTGCTGAACATAAAGAATGTCATAATTGCAGATAGTAGAAAGTTCTTCATATTCGTTTATTTATTATACTGAATCAAATAGTTTCCGAGAAATGTTGTGATTGAAAAACCTCTTGCTCCAAATCCTGAAAGATCAATTTTTTGTTCTCCGTGCTTAGAGGAATTATCTATAATACTTCCAGATCCGTTCAACAAATATAACTCATTTTCAATACCATCAAGCAAAACAACCAAGAGCTTGCCCGCGTTTTCATAACCTGATAATTTGGTTATTTCGTTAACCGAAAAATTCTTCGTCCATTTTTTCCTACCCAAAATATCAAATGCAAAAACAGACTTTTGTTTTTTAAGAAGAATGTTAACCCCATTATTTGCTGTAACTGCCATAATCTCAGCGTTAAAATTTCCAATTGAATAACTTAATTTTTTACCTTTTGAGTCAATTGTATTTAAATTGCCTTGAGAATAACTAACTGCATACAATCCATTTTGGTCCCTTACCAATTGATACAAACTATCAACCGCAATTTTCAAAATAGATTTTCTTTTTCCTAAATCGATTGAATACAATATTTTGTCAGTTAAAACCATTGCTGTATTGTTTGAATTCTGAATGAGCAAATCTTTGATTTTTCCGGCGCATGAAAATTGCTTGATGGTTGAACCTTGTCCGTTCAACAGCGAAAAATTCGTTTCAGATGTGGCAACTAAAAATTCTTCTTTGTTCTTTACAGTATAAAGTTCTGGTGAAACATTCCGAGCCGATATAAACCGGAACTGAATTTTACCATACATATCCATCAGTTGACATTCATTTTTGTTGAATACGCAGATGTATTTTTTATTCGATTCACATGATTTCAAAGTCACCTCACCTGAAAATTGTTTTTCCCACTTCTTGAGGCCATTTATGTACCCAACCATTTTATTCGATTCGGTTAAAGCAATAACGTTCCCGCGCTCATTGAAAACCGCAAAATCAATGACTTTTTCACCTGGATTCATGGCGAAATAATCGCGGTCTTTTTTGCCTTCTTGCTCTTTGGGAAGGTCATTTTTCGCAAAAGAAATTTCGTGACGATTATACCCAATGATACTTACGGCTCTGGTTTGAGTGGAATCTATGATTCGAGCTGTTACTTTTTTTGGTAAATCACGGTATACTTGTGCTGTTTTTTCCTCATTTTGAGAAAGTGAGTGTCCAAGTTTGATTTCCGTAAGAACCTCATCTAGAAAATCCTTTTGGTGGGAAACAATACAAAAACCATCACTTTCTGCAACATAGAGTTCATTGCTTGCTTCGTCGTGTATTAAAGATGAAAAAGTTACATTCTGATAAGACGAAAATTCCTCGTTGAGTTCTGTTTTATTTAGTTTTTCATTCAAATTTTGAATTGGACTCTGACCTTCCTTGAAATCAAAAATGGCCAATGAACGATTATTGTTTCTCAAAATGACAATTCCTTGGTCCACCCAATTTTGAAATGGACTATTTTTGAAAATGGGCTCCGTTGAAGCAAGGTATTCTTTATCAAAAAATGAATAAGACTCAAATTTGTCGGGAATAACACTCGCAAATAATTTTTTATCATCGTGTTTTCCAAATGAATTGCGTCCTATTTTGGTTTTTCTGTAAAAATAGGTGGCGTTTAACTTTTTGAAAACATCACACACTTCAGTGCCACCTGCAAGAAAGCTAACTGAACTGTAGTTTGCTTTTCGATCAACTTTAAAAATAGTTTTGCTTTCCGAAATATCACAACCGTGCAAGATTAATTGATTTTTAGCATAGTTTCCGTTGTATTTCCCGAATGAAAAACGATGTGAGCCCTTCCACTGAAATGGATAGATTCCATTCTTAAAAAGTGATTCTATTTTTAATCGACCCCAATTATCGTTGCGCTCTATCATGATAACTGGTCGACTCACACTTACATAAAAGCTGACGGAATAAGTCTTTGAGGCAAGTGAATTGATAATTGCTTCATTCGATGGAGGAAGAACAATATTGTCTGTATTGCGATCAATTTCTCGCCAGTCATGAATCACAATTACACGCTGATCTGATTCGTTGAAATACGTCAAATAATTGGGCTGCGAATCAATTTTTAAAAGATCGAATGATATGTATGTTATCCATAAAAGTCCAACTGAACCTAAAATGAGTAAGGCAACCCGATTCTTCATTGAATGTTTTTTGTCAAATTTAGATTGAATCTCTAGGCCGAAAGGAATTCTATTGAATTATAATCAACAAGTACATGTTTAACGCAACGTATCAAATGCGCCTTCGATGTGTTCAATTTCAGTTCGAAATGAATTGTGAACGATAGAAATGATATCGAAACGAATACTGTGTTTCCCTCCTTGAGTGGAAAGGAACTTGCCGAGGTTCAATTGCTTTTTTAGGATTACGCAGTTGGATTTTTGTC
>JBIIVA010000261.1:0-2614 GCA_044339705.1 Crocinitomicaceae bacterium | reverse complement strand
AAGCTAATGTTCTGCTTTGTCTGTCCAAAAAGCATAGCCATTTGTGCTTGATTCAACCAAACAGTCTCATTTTCAATGCGCACTTCAATGTGTTCAGCGGTTTCATTTGGACGGTATAAAATGATTTCATTCTTCATAGTTTACTTTAAGTTAGTGAAAAAGATCGTTTGAAACAAGCGAAAGAATAATTTATTTGACCCCAAAAAGCTCGAAAAAAAACCGCTGGGTTGAGTTTGTGATTCATACCTTACGGCAGACAAGTATGTTTGAGTAAAGCATTAGAATGGTTGGGGAACTTTGATACATACCTCAAATAAAACCTTAGCATATTACATTATTTTCCCTGTCCAAAGTTCTTCCAAAAATATTTTCCATGGAAGTATGCGGATGTCATCTGAAATTCTGGGTAAGGGTTCGTTGCATACTAAAATGAGTTGTTTTACCGCGTATTCTTCCGAAAAGGCCTTCAGGCCTTTAAGGTGCTTTGGTTGAACGTTGTTCGTTGCTTTTACTTCAATCGCCACATCATTATTTCCGAGAACAAAATCAATTTCAATCTGTGATGCAGTCCGCCAGTAATAAATGGGATA
The DNA here is from genome assembly GCA_044339705.1 of Crocinitomicaceae bacterium. Classification (GTDB taxonomy): domain Bacteria; phylum Bacteroidota; class Bacteroidia; order Flavobacteriales_D; family Crocinitomicaceae; genus UBA952. Next base: position 2,024 of record JBIIVA010000261.1, on the reverse strand, counting down.
ATCTTTTCCGGAATAACTGCTGTGAGCATATAATTCATTATAAATAAAATGCTCAAATGCATTCCCAAATAATTCGCTGCCAAATTCTATTCTTCCTCTTTTTAATAAATGATTTACAATTCCAATATCAAAGAAATAGAACTTAGGAGCGGTTATTACCCTTCTTTTGGGTTTTTTTTGATAAGCGGGTAGGTATCTTCCGATGAGGGTGTTGTCTAATATTTGAAAATATTCTTTTACAGTAACTGCACTAACACCACATTCAGAGGCAATATTCGTATAATTAATCATCTCTCCATTACTGAATGCTGCTGATTCGAGAAATCGTGAAAAATTGGAAACGTTTCTGATTTTTGCTTCTCCGGCAATTTCGTCACGCAAGTAATTTCCAACATAAGCCGAGATCAATTTTTTAGGCGATGCTGAAAGGTAATGCCTTGGAAGTAATCCGTTGTTGAGTGCTTTTAATAAATCAAAGTCGGGAATTTCCTGACTGATTAAAGGGTAGAGTTCATATCTCAATGCCCTTCCTCCAAGGAGATTGGTATTCGAACGAATAATTTTTCGAGGACTTGATCCACTCATAATTACCCTAACAGGTAGATGAGTAATAATCCAATGTACTTCATTTAATAATTCAGGAATTCGTTGTATTTCATCAATAATTACAACCTTGTATTGCCCTTCACTTATTGTTTCTCGAAGTAAAGAGGGATTTCGAAGTAATCTTTCATAAACATCCGACAACAACAGATCAAACCATAAGGCATCTGGAAATAACTCTTTCAATAAGGTGCTTTTACCTGTTTGCCTTGCTCCCCATAAGAATAGACTTTCGTTCTCGGATTCAGTTAATACTTGCTTTCTGTGATACATTTTTAAAATTTAAAATACATGATATAATAAAGAATAACTTTAGAATATCATGATAATCAAAGGTAATGGTTTTGATTTTAATAAAAAATATTTTTAGTTTAATTCGTTTTAAATAATTAATCCAATCGTAAAACTCATTTTTTGATTTTAGATTATCCATTTTTCTTACTTTTCTCTTTAAGTTAATGAAAAAGATCGTTTGAAAAAAAGGAAAGAATAATTTATTCCACCCAAAAAAGGTCGTAAAAAAAAACGTTGGGTAGAGTTTGTGATTGTGTTTGAATGATAAACCATTGAAATGGTTGGAGGTTTGGTTTTGTTGATCTCCTAGGCTCGGTTTTTAAACCCGAGCCTAGGAGATTCATGTACAATATGATAATCGTTTCAACGATTTATTCATCACATAATTTTACATCATAAAACCCATGAAATTTCATAATAAATTGGTTATCTTTGGTTAAGAATGTTGACTCAATAGAGCGTATTAAATTTTTTAAACTAAAACAAATTGTTTTTGCGCGAGCATTTTCATGTTGTGAAAATTGGAATTTTTGGCTCCTTTGCCCGTAATGAACAGAATTCTGATAGCGATATTGATGTTTTAATAGAAATGGAAAATAACGTTTCAAATGTTTACGATTTGAAATGGAATTTGCGTGAGTTTCTGAAAAATCAATTTCATCGCGAAGTAGATATTTGTAATGCGAAACACATCAAGCCTTACGCCAAAGATTTCATTCTGAAAGATGCCATTTATGTCTAATAATAAACTTGCATTAATGGCTATGCTTGAGTCAATTGAAAAAAATTCAACGATTCACTTCTGATTTATCATCTTGGGAAGATCTTAAAAATGATTAAGAAACATTTGATTCTTGCCTAATGAATTTCGTAATTAGGGTCTGCTGAAAAAGTCAGAAAAGGATTAGAATCTAGGCGCAGTTCATTAAGGCATATACGAATATGCCAATATGACTGCAACGAAGAAGATGATTCTTTTCTGGCTATCGAACAAAAATATGCGTTTCAAAAATCGAGATGCACGTTTTTTCCAGAAAACAACTCGAAAACCTTGCGCTTGTAATCTCAATTACTGCTTTATATTTCTATAAATCAATAGGTTCGAGTTTTTCAGCAAGCCCTAATTA
>JBIIVA010000084.1:0-10274 GCA_044339705.1 Crocinitomicaceae bacterium | reverse complement strand
AACCTTTGGCAATTGCAATCGGAATCATTCCAATCACCATCGCAATGGTTGTCATTAGAATTGGACGCATCCGCTCGCTGACGGACTCTAGAAGTGCGTCGTAAGTAGAAAGTCCCTTTTCTTTCAAGTGATTTGCGAAATCAACTATTAAAATAGCATTTTTAGCAACTAGCCCAAGTAGCATGAGCATTCCGAGCATCGTAAATATCCCCATGTTTGAGGAACTTAAATTCAAAGCTAACAAAGCTCCAATCAATGCAACTGGAATTGAAAATATGACCACAAACGGATAGATGAAATTATCATAAAGCGCTACCATGATGAGATAAACCAAGAGAAATCCAATCCCCATCGCTGTTCCGAGCGCACCCATTGATTCTTTTTGGCGCTTTACTTCTCCTCCCCATAACATCCGCACATTGGAATCTAACGGATTCTTTTTCAAATACTTTTCAATGGCCGACGAAACATTTCCGGCAGCTGTACCCAAAACATAACAACGTAAAGTCGTATTTGAAATTCGATTTTTTCGTTCCAAAGATCCCGCTGCATTGTCAACGATTACTTTTGCAAATTCACTCAAGCGAACTTGCTTACCATCATTCGCAGCAAAAGTCAAACTATTCAAATCATCTACATTTTTTCGATCATTTGGATCCATCATCACACGAATATCGTATTCCTGACCTTTTTCATCGAATTGTGCATCCGTATTTCCCGTCAGCGCATTCTGCAATTGCATTCCGATTGTTGCGATTGGAAGTCCCAATTGTCCCATTTTCTCGCGATCTAAATCAATTCGAACCTCAGGAGAAATATCCTCTGTTGAAATCGTCGGGTCTTTCGCTCCAGGTATGTTTAAAATCATCTCTTTCAATCGTTTAGCCTCTTTCATTAAAAGTTCGCTGTCATCTGAAGACAAGAAGATTTCTATTGGAGCTTCTTCGGATTCTACCATCCCAATATTGATGGCTTTTACTTCTATTCCGGGGTATTTATCTTCAATTTTTTTTCGAATCGCCGTCATGTATTGAATAGTAGGGAATTTCTTCTGCATACCCGGTTTCATTTTTACGGTTAACTCCGACCTATTTTCAGAACCAAAAGAAGCGGCTCCCATACCGGAACTTGGTCCCCCAACATTTGCAAATACAATATCAACCACCTCTTTTTGAGCTAACAGTAATTGCTCTATTTTTAAAGTGGTTGAATTATTTTCTTGAAATGTAGTGCTTTTATCATACTTCAATTTGATCATAAACTTTCCTTGATCTCCCTGTGCCACGAACTCCTGCCCTACTATTCCAAGAGACATGATTGCAATTGTGCTCGCGAAAATTCCAAAAATGATGAGTGTTGTAATTATTTTATGACGAAGTGTCCATCCAACTAAATTGACATATTGTTGCGTGAAAATAGATAATCTTCTTTCAAACCAAAGTAAAAAGGCTTGTAGCGGATTTTTAGGATTCAATTTAGTTTCTTTCGCAAAACGAGAGGCTAACCAAGGCGTTAAGGTAAAACAGACGAACAAAGACATTAATGTGGAAACAACGACTACGATTGAAAACTGATGAAGGATATCTGAAATTGTTCCTTCGATAAAAACAACTGGAGAAAATACTACAACATCTACCAAAGTAATGGCAAGTGCTGTGAATCCAATTTCATTTCGACCTTCAAGTGCTGCAACTCGTCGGTGTTTTCCCATTTGTAAATGGCGATAGATATTCTCCAAAACCACAATCGAGTCATCAACAAGGATTCCTATAACCAATGACATTGCAAGAAGCGTCATCAAATTCAGCGTATAGCCCAACAAATACATGGCAATAAAGGTGGAAATCAAGGATGCTGGAATGGAAATCAAAACGATAAACGCATTTCTCAAACTATGTAGGAAAAGTAACATTACTGCAGCCACAAGAATTACCGCTAATTCCAAATCATGAATAACCGCATCAACAGAATCTATCGTAGGAATGGATGTATCAGTAGCTACCGTAAATTTCAATCCTTCTTTCGTGTATTTTTTCTCAAGATCTTTGAATTTATCCTTTGTTGCAGTTGACATATCTACCGCATTGGCATCACTTTGCTTTTTGATGCGCATTCCAACGCCATTCACGCCATTTAAACGACAAACAGTTGTTTGATCTTCAATAGCGTCCACCACTTCTGAGACATCACTCAACCGAACCGGTGAGGTACCTCGGGAATATATGATTAAATTTTCTAACTGACTGACAGTAGTATATTTTCCGGCCAAACGAACGGTCATTTGTTCACTGGCATCTTTCACTTTACCTGTCGGAAATTCTACGTTTGCACCTGCGATTGCTTGGTTAATCGTATTCAAAGATAGACCATAACGACGCATTTTATCTTTATCCACATTCACACGAAATGCTCGGTTTTCGCCACCAATTACCTGAACTTCAGCGACACCTTTAGTTTGCTTGATTTGCGGAATAATTTGATTATCCATCAATTGCATGAAATCGCGATCTTCCATATTGGATGCAACTGCACTGACTTGTAAAACGGGAGATGCATTTGGCTCAATCTTAGCTACAACAGGTGTTTTAGCACCATCAGGCAAAGAGTTTTGGACATTATTTATTTTCCGTTGGCAATCTTCCAGGGCATTGTCAATATTTGCGGAAGGCTTAAATTCTAGTAAAACAACTGAAGCATTATCCAATGAGAAACACGTTACTTCACTGATATTTTCCAGTCCACTTAAGGCATCTTCTAAAGGTTTTGAAACCTGACTTTCAACGGTTGCAGGTGAAGCACCGGGATACGTGGTTGTAATCGTTAATATCGGCGGAGAAAAATCAGGTAAAAGTTCATAACTCAATTGATTGTAGCAAAGTAGACCACCTCCAATAAGTATTGTAAAAACAACGATGATAAACGATGGACGCTTTATCGATAATTCGGTCAATGTCATAGCTTTCTATTTTGCGATTTTCACGTTTGAATTATCCTGTAAATTGACCTGACCTTTCACAACAACCTTATCGTTTGCTGTAAGTCCGGAAACAACTTCAATAAATTCTCCATCCGAAGTACCCGCATTGAATGGAGTTAAACGAGCTTTACCATTTCGAACAACGTAAACCTTAGGACTTTTAGAGGATCCGATGAGCGCTTTTCGGGGGACGGATAAAACCGTTGTGCTTTTTGAATTAGCTAGAGAAACAGAACCATACATTCCCGCCATCAATTTATTTTGATCGGAATTTCGAATGGTCGTTTGCACTTTAAAATTATGAGAAGCATCTGCCTGAACAGCAATATTTGTAATGGTTCCATTAAATTCTTGATCACCATGAACATCTGCTTTCGCGTTAACTTTTTGACCTTTGCTGAACTTCAAAACATCACGTTCGGGAACTGAAACCGTTAATTTTAAAGAAGAAACATCTGTTAATTCAATAATTGGAGTTCCTGGCATCACCATCGAGCCTAAATCAACCATTTTTTTACTCACTACGCCACTAAACGGAGCAACAATTGAAGTTGAACGAAGTTGTTTTTGCAATTGCTTCAATTGAACTTCTGCGGACTTTAATCCCAATTCCACTTTCTCTGCTTCAACATTCGAAACAACATTTTCTTTTTTCAGTGAGGAAAAACGAGCATTGTCATTTTTTAATTGCTCGATATTTAACTGCACATTTTGAATTTGCAATTGCACCATTTCATCATCCAATTTGGCGATTGTTTGACCTGCTTTTACAAAATCTCCTTCTTCAACATACAGTTTGATCAATTTTCCGGAACCATCTGAAGCAACATTATTTTGATGCAGCGCATCGAATACCCCTAAAAAAGATAGTGATTTTTCGAACGTATGCATTTGAGGAGATGTTGTAGCGACCAAAATCGCTTCTGTTGAATCACGAATGTAAAGCTTATCCTCTACTGCTTTCTTGTTTGACTTAAGTTTAATCGCTGTTAAAACGATCAATACCAACACAATCGATGAAATTGTTATTACTCTTTTCATGTTATTTTATATTACCAATTGATTTTAAATATTCTAATTCCGCTTGTCTCAGTTGAATGTATGCCGAAACAACATTCGTTTGCGCTTGCTGAAGTCCATTATCTGCCAAAATAAGGTCGTTTGAACTAATCAAGCCTTGTTGAAATTTTAAATTTGCATTACGATAAACATTCTCTGCTAAAAGCAATTGTTCTTTTGTTAACTGTAAGGATTTGGATTTCAACTCAATTTGATTTCGGTTGTTTTCTGCGTTCAATTCCAGTTGTTGTTGAAGTAAGCTATATTGATTATCAATTTTCTCCTTGTTAAAGGCGTTCATTTTATATTTGTGATACTTGTCTAATCCATCGAATAAATTCCAATTCAAACGCAGCCCGATAAATGCACCGTCAATTCCTTTTCTAAAATCATCCTCTGGCTTGAGATTTATATTATAGTTATAAGCCGCATAAAAAGATAGATTCGGTAAATAACCCATCCTGATTCCTTTCTTCTCCTCAGCGTTCATTTTTCTCTGCCAATCAACAAGATTCAATGGAAAGTAGTTCTTAGATTCGCTATTCATTAATATGGTTTTTTCAACTAACTCATCCGTTTCAATCACAAGTTCTTTTTCTTTAGGATAACCAATCAATATTTTCAAAAGCGATACCAGTTGTTCCTTATTTGCGAGAAGAGTCACTTTCGTATTTTGTAAACCCAGTTCATTGATTTTAATTTTATCAGCTTCCGTCTGAATAACAAGTCCTTGCTGAACCATGCTTACCATATTTCGAAGCAACTGATTGGTATTTAATAAGTTGCTATCAATGAAATCAATTTGTTTATTGAGTGCTTGAATCAAGAAAAATGTATTAGAAACTTGATAACGAACATCTTGAACGGTCATTTCACTTTGAACTTTAACAATTTCCCGATTAATCTTCAAGGCTTCCAAGCCATAATTAACCTGGGAATTAAACAATACTTGTGAAAATTGAAGGGAATTACTGAGCACAAATGGAACACCAAATTGAACCGTGGAATACGTTCCCGGTTGACCACCAAAAAAAGCTGCCGGAACAACTTGACCAGGAATTTTCGCATTGTACGTGTAATCTGCGTTAAAATTCAATTGGGGCAGACGTGCTGAAAGAAAAGAACCACGTTGTTCCTTATTGATCTCCAAATCCAATCGCGCATTTCGAATTGCCAAACTGGCAGTATCGGCCAGTTTCAAGCAGGTATTTAAATCAATCTTTTGGGAAAATGAATTAAAGCAAAAGAGAAGGGAGAGTTGGATTAATAATAAGTATCTATTCATCATTGTTTGAATTTTTAGGAAACAAATAAGCAATTAGTAAGTCTGAGACATGTTTTTTATGTATTTCAATATTTGGAATTAATTGAGAGTCTTCCAATTTGAGCATTCCTTTTAACATATTTCGACTCATAAACGGATAATGACAATTCGAAATAATCAAAAGAGTTAAATTGAAAATATTGATTTCTCGCATTTCTCCTCGTTGCTGAGCCTCAAGGCACTGTTGAAATATTCCGGTATTGGAAATTTTTTGAAAAAACCCAAAATTGTCGTGAGCAATGTCAGATTCCCGATTCGTTTCTTGAATAATAAAGGAGGGCAATTCTGGATGTTGTGATAAAAACTCGTATTCCTTTTCGATTAAAATTCTCATTTTCTCTGGCAGGGATAAATTTCGACCAAATACCTCGACCATGGTATTGGTGAAATCCTCCATTGCAGCGTTAAAAATCAATTGAAAAAGTTGTGATTTTGATCTGAAATAGTAATTAACCAGTGCGACATTCATTCCGGAAACTTTAGCGATCTCACGGGTCGAACAACCTGAAAAACCTTTTGCTATGAATACAGCGCGAGCTGCTTCTTTGATTTTTTCCTCAGTTGAAATGTCTTTTTTCATAAAGCGCTGCAAAATTAAACAACTATTTTAAACAGATGTTTAAAATCATTTCAAATAACAAAAATAAATTTGCAAAAATTGAGTTTTACTTCAAATCTTCTCCTAAGACTAAACAAAATGTATATATAGAAGATTGTAACAAAGTTCAATGAAATTCATATTACTGCAAGCGAAAAATTATAAAGAAAAAAAACAGCCAGCCTCATTGAGGGAAATACAGTTTTTGAGTCTATCGTTAAATAAAATCGAAAAATGAAAATCACTACTTTTGATGATGGTAATGCAAAACGAAAATAGTCAAAACAATTTCATGGAACTAAATTCTTAATTCTCAACCCCGCATGACCCAACATAGACTTGACAAATTATTGGTAGATCGAAAATTAGTTTCATCTCGAGTTAGAGCAGAGCAAATCATTGAAGAATTCGGCGTACTCGTAAATGGAAAACTAGTAAATAAAACAGGGAAAAAGTTTAATGACAGTGTTGAAATTCAATTAATTTCAGAGGAAATTCCTTGGGTTTCCAAAGGCGCATTAAAACTTACAGCAGCGCTCGATTATTGGCAAATTGATGTTGCAAAAAAAACGTTCATTGATCTTGGTGCGTCAACTGGGGGCTTTACTGAAGTTTTAATTTCTCGAAAAGCTCAAAAAATCTATTGCGTTGACGTGGGAACGAATCAATTACACCCCAAACTGAAAGAACTTCCGCAAGTCGTTAATTTAGAAAAAACACATGTCCGTGAATTAACCAACAAATTGATTCCCGAACAAGTAGATGGTTTAGTTGTAGATGTTTCTTTTATCAGTCTTGAAAAGGTTATTCCGTTTGTTCATTCTTTCGTAAAAGAAAAATCTCCTGTTATTCTTTTGATAAAACCACAATTTGAAGTTGGAAAAGGAAATTTAAACAAACGTGGAATTGTCACAGAATCAAAACTATACATCGAAATCCTTGAAAAAATAAAATCAATGTGCGCCTTAAATCAATTGGAATTTATCGCATTTATTGATTCACCTATTCTTGGGGGTGATGGAAATAGAGAATTTCTTGGTTATTTTCGCAAAGTAAAAAACTAAGCGAAATGAAAAATTCATACTTCGTTACCGGAATAGGAACAGATGTTGGAAAAACGGTTTGCTGTTCAATTCTTTGTGAATTGCTAGGCGCAGATTACTGGAAACCCTTACAATCGGGAAGTGAAACGGATGCATCACGAATTAAAAATTTGGTTTCAAAAGAAATCACCATTTTCAAAGAAAGGTTTGCCTTAACCCAACCTCTTTCGCCACATGCAGCGGCCACAATTGACGATATTCAAATTCGTTTATCCGATTTTCAAATTCCTACCCATCATGAAAAACTCATTATTGAAGGTGCAGGAGGATTATTAGTTCCCATTAATCAAGAAGGTTTTACAATCGCAGACTTGATTCAACACCTTGATCAAGAAGTAATTTTAATTTCTCGACATTATCTGGGTAGTATAAACCATACATTACTTACCATCGAAGCGTTAAAAAAGAGAGGAATCAAGATTAAAGGTATCATTTTTAATGGGCAAGAACTCCCACAAACCGAGGAAATAATTGAGAAAATAAGCGGAGTTCCAACATTGTTCACTATTCATGAATTCGATATCGTCGATAAGGAAAGCATTGCTAAATTTGCAATCAAATTGAAAGAGGAAAAAATTCCTGATAAGTTTCTGTAAATGAATTGGCAATCTGATGATGAAAAATATGTTTGGCATCCTTTTACGCAAGTAAAAACGGAGCAAAGTCCATTAGTTATAACACATGCCATTGACGCCACATTAATTGCATCAGATGGAAAAACATTTTTGGATTGCAATTCATCTTGGTGGGTAAATGTACACGGACATGGAAATGAACATATTGCCGATGCATTACAAGATCAATTCCATCAAATCGACCATGTAATTTTTGCCGGAGTTTCGCATCCAAAAGCAATTGAATTAGCGCGGCGTGTCTGCGAAAAATTGAACAATGAACTCGAAAAAGTTTTTTTCTCTGACAATGGTTCTACAGCTGTGGAAGTTGCACTCAAAATGGCAATTCAATATTGGCATAATCTGAATATTCAGCGACCTCGAATTTTAGCTTTGGAAGGCGCCTATCATGGTGATACATTTGGTGCTATGTCTGTGGGAGAAAGAGATTGCTTCAATGTTCCATTCGAACCCTATTTCTTTCAAGTTGATTTTTTACCATTTCCAACACCCGAAAGTGAAATGGAACTTTTAAACAAAGCAGAGAACTTACTCAAAACACAAGAATATGGTTGTTTGATTGTCGAACCACTCATACAAGGTTCTGCCGGAATGAGAATTTATTCAATCAATTTTTTGGAACAACTAACAATCCTTGCCAAAAAATATAAAACCCTCGTTATTTATGATGAAGTAATGACTGCTTGGGGTAGAACGGGTAAACTCTTTGCATTTGAACATACATCAGTTCAACCGGATATCATTTGTCTTTCAAAGGGGCTAACCGGAGGGGTACTTCCTTTGGGTTTAACCGTAACCACGAATGCCCTATTCAATGCGTTCTTGTCGGATAAACGAGCGAAAGCTTTTTTACACGGGCATTCTTATACTGCTAATCCATTAGCATGTGCAGCAGCATGTGCAAGTTTGGATTTATTCGATGAGTCAAAAACATGGAATCAAATAATTTCTATTTCTGAAAGAAATCGCTCATATCAAAGAAAAATTGAAAATCATCCTCAAATTCGCGCAGTTCGTTCCTTAGGGACAATTCTAGCAATTGAATTGAATGATTCAGAGAATGGCTATTTCTCTCAAAAGAAAGAACTTGCCTATCATTATTTTTTAGATAATGGATTGCTTTTGAGACCACTAGGGAACGTGATCTACATCAATCCTCCATATTGTTTAAGCAAAGAAGAACATCAAAAAATATTGGATACCATTACGCTATTTTTAAACCAATTAAATGGGAATTAACGAACTCTATAGAGTCTTTACTGATATTGATTTTCAGGCAAATCGACTGCTAAAAACAAAACCTATTTCAACTGGTTTTTTGATTCAATTCGATACACTCGTGGAAGAAATCAGACCGGAAATTATAAAAATGGATTTATCGAGTGAAATAAATACATCTTTTCAAGAACTGAGAAGAATCGACATTGACTTCGACCCTAGTTTAGATTTTGCACAAAAAATGATTAATGTTTTAGTTTTCGGATTATACAAAAAACGAGTAAAATCAACAAAAAGAGACTTGTATTTTCGAGAAGAAATACTTCGAAGAAAACTTGCTTTTCAACACATAGAAACTCATCTTAAAGAGATTTAAATGGAAACAAAACTCAACGAATCTTATTGGACCAAACGTTATCAGAACAACGAAATTGGCTGGGATATTGGAGCGCCTTCTACACCTTTAAAAGAGTACATCGATCAACTAATCGATAAAAGAATCAAAATTTTAATACCCGGCAGTGGAAATGCTTACGAAGCTCAATATTTGTTTGAAAATGGATTCAGTAACGTTTATGTAATTGACCTCTCTCCTATTCCACTTCAAAATCTTAAAAAAAGAGTTCCAAATTTTCCACAAAGTCAATTAATTGAAGGAGATTTCTTCGAATTGAACGATCGGTTTGATTTAATTCTAGAGCAAACAATGTTCTGTGCCATAGAACCTCAGTTTCGAATGCAATATGCAAAAAAAGCAGCTGAACTTTTACATGAAAACGGAAAATTAGTCGGCGTTTTATTTAATCGTAATTTTGATGGAGGCCCACCATTCGGTGGTACCAAAGAGGAATATTTGTCGTACTTCCCAATTCATTTTAAACACGTTGAGATTACTGAATGCTACAATTCCATAAAACCTCGAATAGGGACAGAGGTTTTCTTGAAATGTTTGAAATAAAAATCCTTTTGTATCTTCGTATAAATTCTTGTTTTGTCAAAGAAACCGAAAGTAATTGCTACAGAATCAACGCTCTTTTTTACTCCAAAAAGAATGTTTTTCATCTGCATTCTAATCTCCTTTTTATTTTATGGGAATAGTATTTCGAATGGATACTCATTGGATGATGAACTAATAACCACAACAGACCGAAGAACCAATGAAATTACCGAAAAAGGAATAGGTGGGATTGGAAATATTTTCACCTCCAATTATGCAATTGACAGCAAGCAAAACTATGAATATCGCCCAATTGTAACACTCAGTTATGCCATTGAATGGAGTCTATTTCGAGACTCAGACAATCGAGTTCATATCTCCCACTTTATTAATGTTTTGCTATACGGGGTATGTGGATTTTTA
>JBIIVA010000259.1:0-2651 GCA_044339705.1 Crocinitomicaceae bacterium | reverse complement strand
GAAACCTTTAAATTAGATAAAATGTCAGAAATCAAAGCTAAAGTTATCGCGATCATCGTTGATAAACTGAATGTTGAAGAAAGTGAAGTAACAAATGAAGCGAGCTTCACAAATGACTTAGGTGCCGATTCTTTGGACACTGTCGAGTTAATTATGGAATTTGAAAAGCAATTCAATATTTCTATTCCAGACGATAAAGCGGAAGGTATCCAAACTGTTGGTGACGCAATCGCTTACATCGAAAGCAACGCGAAGTAATCGTTGATTCTTTCTCGAAAACTATGCAATTAAAAAGAGTTGTTGTAACCGGTATGGGAGCTTTGACTCCTATTGGGAATTCATTAAATGAATATTGGGATGCTCTGGTTGCTGGCAAAAGCGGCGCTGCACCTATCACACTTTTTGACGCAACGCTCTTCAAAACACAATTTGCTTGTGAGGTAAAAAATTTCAATGTGGAAGACCATATTGACAAAAAAGAAGCTCGCAAGTTAGATCAATTTTCGCAGTATGCCATAGTTTCAGCTTCTGAGGCTATGGCAGATTCTGCATTAATGGAATCAAATCCAAATTTAGATCGAATCGGAGTTATTTGGGGCTCTGGTGTCGGTGGATTAAAAACATTTCAAGAGGAGGCTAAAGCCTTTTTTGAAGGAGATGGAACTCCACGTTTTAATCCTTTTTTTATTCCCAAAATGATTGCCGACATCGCAGCAGGTCATATTTCCATCAAATTCGGTTTACGTGGACCAAACTATGTAACTGTTTCTGCATGTGCTTCCTCAACGAATGCAATCATCGATGCGTTTAACTTGATTCGTTTGGGTAAAGCTGATGCCATTGTTACAGGTGGTTCTGAAGCGGCTGTTAATGAAATGGGAATGGGTGGATTTAATGCATTAAAGGCTCTATCTACTCGCAATGATTCACCAGAAACGGCTTCACGTCCGTTTGACGCAGAGCGTGATGGCTTTGTATTGGGTGAAGGAGCAGGAGCTCTGATTCTTGAAGAATACGAACATGCGATCAAACGTGGAGCCAACATCTATGCAGAGGTAATTGGTGGGGGTATGTCAGGAGACGCTTATCATATGACCGCGCCACATCCGGAGGGAATCGGTGCAAGAAATACCATGCTAGCAGCAATCGAAGATGCAGAAATCAATATTTCCGAAATTGATTACGTCAATGTTCACGGCACATCAACTCCTCTTGGCGATGTAGCGGAAGTAAAAGCCATACAAGCTGTATTTGGTGAACATGCTTACAATTTGAATATTAGTTCTACAAAATCGATGACAGGTCATTTACTCGGTGCAGCAGGCGCTATTGAAGCAATAGCTTGTGTGATGGCTGTTAAAAATGATATTGTTCCTCCTACTATTAATCACTTTAATGACGATCCGGAGTTGGATTCAAAACTTAACTTCACATTCAACAAAGCTCAAGAACGTGTTGTGAATTTCGCACTATCTAATACTTTTGGATTTGGAGGACACAACACCAGTGTTATTGTCAAAAAGTTCACTAAATAAATAATTTCTGAAAATTCCTCTGTTTTCCAATAAAAGAAACGAGGATGAATTAAAACTCATTCGTTTCATCCTCAAAAGGTTTGGTTACAAACCAAATAATGTCACTTTTTTTATTAAAGCGGTAAATCACAAATCTATTCTTGCTGAATCTAAAATTGAGTCATCCAATGAGCGATTGGAGTTCTTAGGTGATGCCATACTTGACGCTATCGTTGCAGAGCACCTATACCTCAAGTTTCCTGATGATAATGAAGGTTTTTTGACTAAATTAAAATCTAAAATAGTCAATCGCAAAACACTCTCAGAAATTGGAGAAAAAATGAGAATTCGAGAAGTCTTGAATTACAATCAAACAAGAGCAATTAACCTCGCAACAGTTGAAGGAAATGCATTGGAGGCCATTATCGGCGCCATTTATCTAGATGGTGGATTTGAAAAAGCAAAACAATCAGTTAATAATTACGTCTTTCGGAGGTATTTGGATTTTAATAAGTTGTTATCGGAAGAAATCGACTTTAAGTCCAAACTGTTTATTTGGTGTCAAAAGAAAAAATTATTAATCGAATTCGCAGTATTATCAGAAATCCATCTAAATGGCATTTGGCATTATGAGGTTAAAGTGGTAATCAATAATAATGAATTTGGTTATGGCAAAGGCCTTTCAAAAAAAGCTGCTGAACAAGTTGCGGCAAAAGAAACACTTCAATTATTGGGGGAAATTTAATTTTCTTGCAATTTGAATTGAAATTTGTTTTAGATTTGTAACTACAATTAATATTAACATGAGCACAACAGATATCATTTACACAATTGGAGATGCTTTCCAATTTGGATTTTTGTTTTACGACAACGTAGGCAACCTATTCAATGATTTCCTATTAATTCTTGGTTTTTTTGGTTTCTTTTATTGGATGAATATTCAAAAGAAATTGAATGCCAAAGCAAATGTTCCAATTGAAATTAAAGATAATGAAGGCTGGTACAAAGAAGAATCCGGTAAGCAACTAAAATAATTTAAAAAATAGTTCATGGAAGCTATCTCATTGAGGTAGCTTTTTTTATGCATTTTCGTTCCTATTTACACTTGAGAATATAATTATCTTTGCTGCATGAAAT
>JBIIVA010000007.1:0-34409 GCA_044339705.1 Crocinitomicaceae bacterium | reverse complement strand
ATGTGATTTTTGATTTCGAAAAACACTGCAAAGGTGAAAAAAAAACTCGAATTTCAGGGGTTAATATCCTGGAATATGCAAAACACCAGAGCAAACCTCACGCTCAGCTCCTGTTACACTTATCACTGTCGTTGGTTCGTTTCGTAAATAAAGAGCACCTAAATATCCAAATACAATGGCTTCTTTAAAGTCTATGATTTTATCTTCGGGAATAATTATTTTACCATCGAAATGATGCTTAATTCGTTCGGTTAAAAATTTGTTTTTGGCGCCACCTCCTGTGATAAAAACGGATCTTAAGTTTTCGTTTTTCAATACAGTTGCAATTTGAATGGCTATGTGCTCGACAATGGTTCTGATCAAATCATTGGTCTGATTTGCCGATTTTAGAAGTTTGTAAAATTCGATTTCGAGCCATTCGCTTCCAAGAGATTTCGGTGGTTCCAATTTATAAAATCCCAGAGAATTAAGTCGATCCAACAACTCTGAAAGAACATTCCCCGATTCAGCAATTTGACCATTTTTATCAAAGTTCAAACCAAGCTCTTTTGCCAAAAAATTTAGGGGCAAATTACCCGGACAAATATCAAAAGCAATAATCTCGTTTTCTTTTTTGAAACTGATGTTTGTGAATCCACCGATATTTAAAAATGAATCGGCCAAATCTGAAAAAAGATTGAAATCTCCTATTGGAACTAGAGGTGCTCCTTGGCCGCCTGCAATAACATCGCGCGTTCGGAAATCATTAATTACTTTAACTCCGGTTTCATACGCTAAACTTGATCCACAGCCTATTTGATAGGTGAAGCCATTTGGTGGTTGATGAAATATGGTTTGTCCGTGACTTGCAATGGCATCGATTTGAAGTTTATTAATCTTGTTTTTTTGAACGAAGTCATTCACTTTCTGTGCGTAAAAACGACCTATTTTTTTATCCAAAATAAGCATTTCAGGTACCGAAAGTCTATTATAATTATTTAATTGAGATAGAATTTCAGATTCGTAAGGTGTTGTTTCACAATTTAATAAGTTAAATTCAATCTTATTGTTTTGGAAGTTGAATGATACATATGCTAAATCTAGTCCATCTAAAGAAGTCCCTGACATCAAACCAATAATTTCAAGTTTATCTTTTCGATTCTGAACAACCATAGCAGATTTCAATTATTTTTGTCAAAAGTAAAAATTTAATAAAGCAAATCATGAATTTTGAATTAACTGAAGAACACTTGGCCGTAAAAGAAGCGGCGAGAGATTTCGCTCAAAATGTTTTGAAACCTGGAGTAATCGAAAGAGATAATAAACAAGAATTTCCGGCAGAACAAATTAAGCAATTGGCAGAATTAGGTTTTATGGGAATGATGGTTGATCCCAAATACGGTGGTTCAGGAATGGATACATTGTCCTACGTTTTAGCAATGGAAGAAATTTCAAAAGTGGATGCCTCAACCTCAGTTTGTATGTCTGTCAACAATTCATTGGTTTGCTGGGGATTAGAAAAATTTGGAACAGAGGAGCAAAAGCAAAAATATTTAGTTCCACTTGCCACTGGAGAAAAAATAGGTGCGTTTTGTTTATCTGAACCCGAAGCTGGTTCTGATGCAACATCTCAGCGTACTACAGCCATCGATATGGGTGATTATTACTTATTGAATGGAACAAAAAACTGGATCACAAACGGTTCTTCAGCCTCTACATATCTTGTAATCGCTCAAACGGATGCCTCTCTCGGGCACAAAGGTATTAATGCCTTGATTGTTGAAAGAGGAATGGAAGGTTTTGTCGTTGGTGCAAAAGAGGACAAAATGGGAATTCGTGGAAGCGACACACATACGTTATTGTTTAATGATGTTAAAGTTCCGAAAACAAATCGAATCGGAGAGGATGGATTTGGATTCAAATTCGCAATGAAAGTGTTGAGTGGTGGTCGAATCGGAATTGCAGCCCAAGCCCTTGGAATCGCAGCAGGTGCCTTGGAATTAGCAACCGAATATTCAAAACAAAGGAAAGCGTTTGGGAAAGAAATATATAAACATCAAGCAATTGCGTTTAAACTTGCGGATATGGCAACCGAGGTTGAAGCAGCTAGACTTTTAGTCTACAAATCTGCAGCTGATAAAGATGCAGGAAGAAATTATGATCAATCTAGTGCAATGGCAAAATTGTATGCTTCTAAAGTCGCCATGGAACAAACAGTTGAAGCAGTTCAAATTCACGGTGGATATGGATTTGTAAAAGAATACCACGTAGAGCGATTGATGCGTGATGCTAAAATTACCCAGATTTACGAAGGAACTTCTGAAGTTCAAAAAATTGTGATTTCAAGAGGGATTTTAAACGCCTAGTTGTTATTATAAAAAATCAGGTGTTTTTTTTAATATTTGATGAAATTGTATAATTTTGAATTGATTAAAAGAAATTGAAGAAGCAATACCTCTTTTCATTTGTTCTCGCAACGCTTTCTTTCATTGCGGCAAAATCACTGCAAGAAGTAGGTGTTGAAAATTATTATCATCAAAAAGCATCTCATTTTATTAAAGAGAGCGGTTATTTTGATTTAGTTCATCCCGAGTCGGTTAAGAGTCTTCCAATGGGAGTGAATGTTTTTACTGATTTTGTTATTATGGATTCTACCCACCTAATTTGCTTGGATGATCAGATTGGTGGTGTTTTGGTTTACGACCTTAAGACCAATAATTCTGAAGGATATTTACCGACAGGAATTGATTACAAGATTACCGAAGTATCTAAAATTGATTCGACTATCATTTTAGTTGACGAGAAAATGGATTTACATTTCCTTCTTCCTCCATATGATTCAACTTCAATAACAACTGAATCACTTAGAGATAAAAGTTGGATCTCGTCAGGTATGTGTTTACATGAACAAACGAAGCGGTTATTTTTTGTAGCTGAAGCCGATATTGAAAATGAAATTCAGAATTACTCCCTTTATGCATTTAATTTGAATCAAAGAAAATTGAATGAACGAGCGCTTTTTGAAATTAAACCAGAAGAAATCGAAATGTTTGCAATTACGAACAATATTCAATTGCCCATTCATCGTATTAACGATAATGGTGACACGGTTCAAAATTTCACCTTTAATCCCGAAGTAATTGCGGTACACCCCAAGACAAATGAGATATATGTTTTGTCGAGTGCGGATCGTAGTTTGGTCGTTTATAATCAATTTGGACAGGTCGTTAACTTTACCACCTTAAGTCAAGAAATTTTTTCGCAACCAAAAGCGATGGCCTTCTATCCAAATGGAGATTTACTCCTTACCAATTCTGACTTGAAAAACCCAAGTATTGTTCGAATTAAATGGAACAAGTTATTCCAGTCAAAAGCAAATCACGGATTAATTTTCGGAAGCTAAAATCCAATTTCTACAAAAAGGGCCTTCATTAAAAATTAAATCAATTATTGACAAGTTTGGTATGAATGGTTTCAAGTAACCAAAAACCTGCTGATATCTTTTTACATTGTTCTGATCCTTTTCCAGATAAAAATGCTTTTGATTTGGCAGTTTGTTTTCAAAGCGATTGCTATATGCGAAAAACGTTTTTTTTTCCAATACAGATTCTATAAATTGGAGTATACGTTCATTTTTTTCAATTAGAAAAATACTTTTATCGTTTACAAGTGATTTAATATCTTCAAAATAATCCTCAAAGTAGGGAGCTGAAGCATAAGCTGATTGAATCGTCCGGCAATGATCGAGTTGCCAATTTTTGGAGTAATCTACACGGACATCTTTTGTAAACTGTTTTCCATTTGGATTATGAATCAAAGGAATTGATAAGGTCAAGATTCCATTTGATGTTAAAATCTCACAGCGATTACGAATGGTTTGTTTTGGAAAGTTTTCGTGGATTTCTATTAAAGGATGTGGACAATTATAAAACTCCTTCAAATAGTTAATTGAGGGGAAATAGGCAGTAGGAAAAATCACCATTAATCAATCCACTTAAAAATTCGTTCCCAACGAATCCCTTTATATGAACTGCTAGATAACCAAACTAATGAAGCTCGACCTACAACGTGATCCTCCGGCACAAATCCCCAAACTCTTGAATCGGCAGAATTATAACGGTTATCTCCCATCAGCCAATAGTAATTCATCGCGAATGTATATTTTGTTGCTTTTTTACCATCTATAAAAATTGAACCATCCTTTTCCTCTTCTAGAGAGTGTCCTTCGTAAGCTGTTATGATTCTTCTGTACCAAGCAATATTATCCTTACTAATTTTGATTGTTTGACCTTTTGAAGGTATTTGAATTTCAGCAAAATTGTAAGGTGTATTAGGTATGTAGAAATCTTTTGGGAATGTTTTAACATTTTCCAATAGGTCAAAGGCGTTTGCTTCTTTAATTGGTTTTGCAACTGCAGGGATGTAAATTTCAAATTTTGCTGAAGGAAAGTCTTTTTTAATTTTTGCCTTTTCGCTTCTTGTCAAAGTCAAAATATATTCTTCAGGTGAGCGGTCATCAAAATCCATTCGGGCGCCATTCGGATCATTCTCAAGTCCGTAACGAGATTCCATTTCCTCTGCACCTGGAAATGTTACTGTTTTTTTGGAAACGCTGTATTGTAAACACTGATGTTGTGATATCTGTGCGGGTTTCCCGTTTATATGAAGAATAGAATTAACCACTTTAATGCGGTCTCCAGGTATACCAACACATCTTTTAATGTAGTTTTCACGTTTGTCTACCGGTCGATAAATCAAACCTCCATGAAATTGATCCGAAGGTTCACCAGGAAATTCACCATTGGCTAACTTTTCTTTAGCAAGATTTTTCCATGGATTCGGATTTTCGATGAAATTCATAAACGACATAATATTGGCCAAACTATCAGCTTGATTTTCCGTTTTTCCTGACTTGATATATTCAGATCTTAAAAGTTGATATTGTTGATTCCTTTCAGGTGATCCACTATACTGATAAATTGCTTCATTAATGAGAATTCCGTGGTAATCATGCCCCATTAATCCGTCAGGCATTCGTGGGTCATAAATAGCCGTATCTCCGGAAGGATAATTAAAAACAACGACATCATTTCGTTGAATTTTGGCATATCCGGGAAGACGAGTATATTTTCCCTTTTCCAATGTCGTGTAGGTTTGAAATTTTATCGGGCCAACAAGTGGTAACATTACTGTATTATGAAATAGCGGATAGGAGAGAGGGGTAACTGGAACTTTTGGACCGTAGGCAACTTTATTCACAAACAAAAAGTCACCAACTAATAGTGTTTTTTCCATCGATCCTGTTGGAATTTGGAATGGTTCAAATACGTAGGTTCGAATAACACTTGCTGCGACAAGAGCAAACAAAACAGAGTCGCCCCATTCTTTTGCACGGGATTTTGTTCCTGGGTTTTCACGAGTTACTAAATCAAGAATGGTTGTAATTAAATGACCAATAATTGGAATGCATAGAAAGAAAACAAGGTGATCACCCCATTTTCTATTTTCAATTTCTCTTGAGTTAGACCAATTCGTTTCTGGGCCAAAAGAAACATCTTTGTTTGCTATTTTATTAAAAATAAGGTAGGGAAAGAAAATTCCTTGAAGTGTATCCGTAAATGAATAAAATCCAAAACGTCTAATTAAACTTACGTTGGCAGTTGCCCACATAACCAGATGAACCCCAGGAAAGACTAAAAGTAAGGACCAAAATGGTTTGTTGCAGGTAATTTTAAAAACAACAAAGTAGTTGTAAATCGGAATGAATGCTTCCCAACTTTTTCTTCCTGCTTTCGGAAAAGTTTTCCACCACATGGAAATGTAAGGGTGAACAAGTATGAATAAATAGAAATAAATAAAACTCATAGAACTTATATTTTTAATACATCACTCATCGTGTAAACTCCCGATTTTCCTTTCAAAAATTCAGCTGCTAAAACTGCTCCCAAAGCAAATCCTTTACGATTATGAGCGACATGTTTTATAGTAATTGTGTCAATTTCAGAACAATAGTTGATTTCATGAGTCCCTGGTACATTCGGTTCTCTTTTAGCGATAATTGGAATTTTAGTCGAATCTGTTTTGTTGAAATCTGAAACAAGTTGCCAATTAGAATAATTTTTATTTTCAGCAAGAATATCATTTAATAATGAAACGGCGGTTCCACTTGGAGCATCCAATTTTTGAATGTGGTGAATTTCTTCTGCTTCAATATGATATTCAGGTTGACTGGCCATTAGTCTTGCTAATACTTTATTGACTTCGAAAAAAAGATTAACGCCTACACTAAAATTACTAGCATACAACATTCCTCCATTTTTGGAATTTACAAAATTGGTCACTTCGCTTAATTGAGCTTGCCAAGCGGTTGTGCCGACCACAATGGGAATTTGTTGATTCACGCAATAGTGGATATGTTCAATGGCTAGTTCCGGTCTTGTAAATTCAATTGCGACATCAGTTTTCAATAAATCGAAAGAATTGATTGGATTTAAACTGGAAATGCGATGACTTATTTCGTGTCCTCGAGCAATTGCAATTTCTTCAATTGCCTTCCCCATTTTCCCGTAACCGATTAGTGCAATCCTCATTTTTAACAAAAATAGTCTTTTACTTGGAACCAAGCGAAAATTGAAACTGAATTCCTGCTGTTTTAGAGTTCATTAACACCGGATTGACTTGCATACTCAGTTTATCACTTACATCAAAATTCAAGAAATGAGCTTCAACGCCTGCATCCGCAATTTGTGTAAAGTAAATTACTGCGAGTCCAAGAATGGATAAATCTCTCCAATCGAGGTATTGACGATATAAGGTGAGTATAGCTTGATTATCGTATGGCTCCCAAGTTTCACTCAATGCTTGGTTATTATTCACCCGAAAGGTATATTCCTGTTTAAGTGATTTTTGGGTTAGTTGGTTGGAAATTAAGAAATAACCCATGGTTCCTAATGCTGAATAAATCAGAGGAACTTTCCAATAAGCTTTTTTTGGCCCAACTTTCGAATTTATGGAGTTGTAAATTTGTCCGGCACCTGGAATACATGCAGAGTAAAGCATTGCTCTTTTGAATGGATGGGGAATCGAATCTTTATTTAAAGAATCTCTTTGACCAAAGAAAATTGTATGGTAAAGACAAAAAACAAGGATAAAAATTCGTTTCATCAACGTTTGAGAAGCTCGATAATTCGGTTTAAGTCACTCTCTGAATTAAAGTGTACGGATAATTTTCCAATACCGTTTTCAGATTTTTGAATGGAAACCTTTGCAGATAATCGATCACCTAGGAATTCTTTGAAAACCTTCTGATTGGTACTCAAGTTTGAAGTTTTTACTGAGGGGATTTTTGGAATCGTTGGCTTATTTTTAACCAAATTCTCAACCGCTCTAACAGAGAGGTTTTCCTCAATAATTTGATTGTATCTTTCGAGTTGTTCTTCAGTACTTAAAAGTGACAAAAGCGCCCGAGCATGCCCCATTGAAATCAAATTATCTCTCACTCCAACTTGTATTTCAGCAGGTAACTTCAGTAGGCGAATGTGATTCGCGATGTTAGATCTAGATTTTGCAACTTTCTCACTCAGTTGTTCTTGTGTTAAATTACATTCCTCAAGCAAGCGCTCGTAGGAGAGTGCTACTTCAATGGCATTCAAATTTTCACGTTGTATGTTTTCAACCAAAGCCATTTCTAGCATAGTTTGGTCATTGGCAATTCGAATGTAAGCCGGAACTTCTTGAAGACCTGCAATTTGAGCAGCACGAAAACGACGTTCACCTGAAATTAGTTGATATTTATCCCTTCCGAGTTTACGAACGGTTAACGGCTGAACGATTCCGTGAATTTGAATCGATTTACTGAGTTCATCTAAGGCTTCTTTCTCAAAGTGAACACGCGGATTAAAAGGATTGGCCTCAATGGAAGAAATTAAAAGCATTGCAATGGAACCAACAGTTGCTCCCGTTGCAGAAGTGATGTCGGTTTCACTACTTTGCAGTAACGCACCTAATCCTCTTCCTAATGCAGGTTGCTTTTTGGAACTAGAGCTCATGATCAATTTCTATGAATTTATCTCCGTTTTCTATTTTTGTCAGGTTGTTTTTCTGCAAGAGCTCTCGCGCAAAGTTCAAGTAATTGATCGATCCTTTGGACGAGGCATCGTGCATGATGATTGTAGAACCATGACTGGAGGCCTCTCCAATAGTTGTGTTTCTATGAATAACAGTGTCAAAAACAAGTTCTTGAAAATGTGTTTTTACCTCTTCCACTACTGAATTTGCCAATCGCAATCTCGTATCGTACATGGTCAAAAGCATTCCTTCGATTTCTAAATCGGGATTCAATCTACCCTGGACTATTTTTATGGTATTTAATAGTTTACTTAAACCTTCCAAAGCAAAAAACTCACATTGAACAGGAATCATGACTGAATCAGCAGCTGCAAGGGCGTTAACGGTAATTAAACCCAGGGAAGGAGAACAATCGATTAATATGAAATCGTACTGGTCCTTAACCTTGGCCAATGTCTGCTTTAAAAGGTACTCTCGATTTGGCATATTAATCATTTCCAATTCGGCACCTACTAAGTCTATATGAGAAGGCAAAATATCGAGATTTGGACTCTCAGTTTTTAGAATTACGTCTTTTGGATCGACGTCATTAACCAAACAATCGTAAATATTTCTTGTGGTTTTGGGATCGAAACCGGTTCCACTTGTAGAATTTGCTTGCGGATCTGCATCAACGATTAATGTTTTGTATTCAAGAACACCCAAACAGCCACCTAAATTAATTGTGGTAGTGGTTTTTCCAACTCCTCCTTTTTGATTCGCAATTGCAATAATTTTTCCCATAACTTTCAATATGTAAAGTTAAAAATAGATTCTGCAGAAAATGTTACGCGTATCGGGAACTTTTCAACTAAATTGACCCATCATTTGTTTATATCTGTTTATGATTGCAGAAAGATTAAAATACTTTTACTAAATTCGAATAGTCATAATCAAAATGGACAAAATTCATCTGCGTATAGGAAGTAATGTCGATAACGACATGGTTATTGAATCAGAAGGTGTTGATGGGAATCATCTGGAGTTGTTTTGCGATAGTTCAGGAAATGTTTTTATCACGGATTTAAATACCACGAATGGCACTTTTATTAATGGAGAAGAGTTAAACGGTTATGCCTTATTGAATCAAGGTGACAAAGTTGTACTCGGAAGACATTATGTTTTTCGGTGGGAAAGTTTTGTAAGAAAGGAAACGATATCGACAGATTCTTTGAATGAAAATAAAACATTTAATCAACCCGATAAATTGTCTGAAACGAGATCAAGTAAAAATCACAACGGTAATTTATCTGCTTCAAATAAAGAACTTATACTTATTTATGGAGCAATTATCTTGGTTCTCATTTTATTGATATTTGTTTTTTGAAAAACATCTTTTCAATGTCATTTTTAAGTCTGCCTCTCAACTCTCGTGTTTGATTGAATTGGCTAGTTACGAATTTGAATCTTCTAATTGGGAGCAAAATTCCACGATTGTAATGGGATTTAATTCGGAGAATGAAATTAAAGAGGATTTAGTGTTAGAAATCTGATCATTTTATAGATTTATTCATTCCAATTTTTCACTTCATTTTTTCTTTTTACAGCCTGTGGTGAATCATTGTCATTTTCCAAAGAATGGAGTTTCGATTCTGGAAAAATTCATTCTACCGGTGATTTTTGTGATTAGCGTTTAACTCTATTACTAGATTTGCAATTCACTGAGGGTTTAAACAAGTCAACTATTCCACCTCGAAGTAGTTCAACTAATCTGTATTGTTTCATAGAATTTAGATTAATTCAGAAATAAATTTTATCGACCTGCTTTTTTTGTGAGAAAAAATTCGTAATATTGCACCCCAATTTGATTAGTTGGGTTAAAATTTGACACAATGAACGTTATCAGTGAAATTCAAAAAGAGTTAGTGGCACAGAAGGAGTTGCCGAAATTTGGTGCAGGAGATACCATTTCAGTTTCATACAAAATTGTTGAAGGTAACAAGGAGCGAATTCAGCAATTTCAAGGAGTTGTGATTCAGCGAAGAGGTACTGGTGCAACGGAAACGTTCACAATTAGAAAAATGTCTGGAAATATTGGTGTTGAGCGTATTATTCCAATATCTTCACCTTTTATTGATAGTATTTCGATTATTAAACGAGGAGCAGTCAGAAGAGCAAGAATTTTCTATTTCCGTGAGAGAACAGGTAAATCAGCAAGAATTCGTGAGAAAAAGAGTTTTGCTCATTAAGGAGTAAATAAAACATAGAAAGAAAAGGTCATTTCAACTCGAAATGACCTTTTTTAATTTATTTCGCTATTTTTATTAAGCGTTTTTCATATAATTCAATCAAGAAAACTTCTCAACTAAATCTTGCTTGTTTCGGTAATTTTCAAGAATAAGATTCTTTTGGCTCGCGATTAAAAACGTTAATTGATTTTCCAAGCACAAATCGATGTCGTGCGTTGATAGCACAATGCACTTTTGTTTTTCAGCGGCTATTTTGATTAACAATTCCAACAATTTCTGGCGATTGATGAAATCCAAAAAGGCGGTTGGTTCATCCATTAAAATGATGGGCGTTTCTTGAATTAATGCACGTGCAACCGAACAAATTTGTCGTTCACCATCGCTAATTTCAGTGGTGCTTTTTTCGAGTAAATGGGTAATCTGAAGTTCATTTGATATTTCATTGACAAAAGCTTTATCAGTTTCACTCAATTTTCCAGTTAAGGAAGTGTAAGGCGCACGACCCAACATCAAATAATCCAAAACGGACAGGTATTCAACGCCATCGAATTTACTTTCCACAAAGGCAATCAAACGCGCCATTTGGTTGCGAGATAGATTCTTGAGTGAAATACCTTCGTAGCGAATTTCACCTGAAATCAACGGAAGTAACTTCGCCATCGATTGCAATAGTGTCGACTTACCCACCCCATTTCTTCCAACCAACGCATAGACTTTTCCCTCCTGCAAATCGAGCGAATCAATTTTCAAAAGCGTTTGTTTGTATCCGATTTCCGTTTGGCTAAATTGAATCATCTGATTTTTCGCATTAGAAGAAATACAACAAATGGCGCTCCGATTAAGGAAGTCAACACGTTAATTGGCAGAGCAATTCGACCTTCCATCAATTGAATAAATGAATCACACAAAAGCAAGAAAATCGCTCCTATGATTAAATTTCCGACAATCAACCAAGCGTGATTTTGTGTTCGAAATAAAATGCGTGTCAAATTTGGAATCGCCAAACCTACAAATGCTATAGGACCACAAAAAGCAGTAATGAGTCCGGCAAAAAGTGCTGTGATTGCCATTAACAAAAAGCGAGTTTGCATCACATTCAATCCCAAAACCTCAGCGGGTTTTTCACCAATAACTAACAAATTCAACGGTTTTACGAGAACAAATGTGAGAGCCAATCCCAACAAAAAAACAACTCCAATTATTGCTAGCTGACTAAATTCAACTTGCTGCAACGAACCCATAGACCATATCGTGTAGGCCTTTAGTTTTTCAGCAGCAGCTAACGATTCTAAGAGCGAAACAATCGCCGAGGTAAAACTTCCAAACATCAATCCGACTAGTAACAATGAAATTTGTGACTTCAATCGAAAAGCAATTGACATCATCAAAAGTCCGGAAAGTAGCGCACCAATCAAACCTGCGCCAATCAAACCAAATTCCGTTTCAAACAAATGAAAACCGGTCATAAGTGACAAAGCCACCATCAAACTAGCTCCTGAATTAATGCCCAAAACATAAGGGCCCGCAAGTGGATTTCTGAACAAGGTTTGCATCAACATTCCTGAAATGGCAAGTCCGCTTCCTGCAATGATTGTAATGATTAATCGAGGAATTCGAAATTCACGAGCTAATAATTCACTCGTCGAAAGATTGGAAATATCTTTTGGAAAATAGTCAGAAAATGAGAGTGAAATCTGACCAGAATTTAAGTGAATAAGTATTACAAGCGGCAGTAGCACCGAAAAACCAAAAACATATATTAGAATTCTATTTTTTTTCACTCAACAGGACTAAAAAAATGCAATTGATTTAAGTTTATTCCATTTGCAATATAGTAATAATCCCTCAGAATCAAGTGTGGCCGAATGGCTCCCAATTCCCAAAATTTATTCAAATTCTTCGCAGTGCAATAGATTTTCGACGTCGAGAAAAACGGCAAATACTTGGCTTTGGGATTAGCTTGAAGAATAGCTTCCTTGGTCGAAAAACCAGGATTCAACCAAATTTGAACGTCCGCAGTTGATGAAACTATTTTTTCCTTTGACAACTCCAAACTGCCCGTTCCTTTGGAATCTTGATAAATGTAATTGACCCCCGCATCCTTGAACATCTGTGCTTGAAAGCTATTTCCAGCGGGCGCATACCAAAAGTCGTTAATGAAATTTCCTGAAATCACTTTTCGAGAAGATGTCGCTTTTACTTTCTTTTGAATGGAACGATATTCCCGGACAATTTCGTTGAAAATTTCCTTAGCAAGTTCTTGTTTTCCGGTCAAATAACCAAAAAGAAGAATCCACTCCGCTCTGCCCAACGGATGTGTTTCCCGCCAATCAAAATTTGGTAAGCACCTCACACCCATTTTTTTTAGGCGCTCAGCATGTTTAAATTCCCCTGAAAAAGCGCTGTAAATCAAATAGTTCGTTTGGCATAATAATATACGCTCAATCGACAATTGTTCTTCCGCTCCAATTGAAATGGTTTTTCCTGATTTTAGTCGGATTAAAATTCTTGGATCATAAACTAATTTTTCATCCGATACAGCAACGACAGAATTCTGTTCTCCTAGAACACTTAACATTCCCAAATGAGTTGCGGAAAATGCAGCAATTCTTGAATTCTGTTTGGAGTTAGATGCAAAAGCCAAACGTTCGACAACTTTTTTTCGATCTGGGTGAATAATTTGAATGATTGTAGAATCTTGTCGCTCCTCGATTCTCAGCCATTGACTGAATTCACAACGATTGTTAGATTTCTGAAAATCTTGCTTTGAGTTATCCGACTTCGTTGAACAAGAAAAAATGAAGAAAACCGATAAATACGTTAGCAAGCGCATACATCAATACTGCTCGGATTCATTTGGAAAGTCCCCTGATTTTACATCCTTAATGTAATCTTGAAAGGAAGTCATCATTTGGTCATGTAAATTATTGTATTTTCTTAAAAATCGCGGACTAAATTCATTGTTGATTCCCAACATATCATGCACCACCAAAACTTGACCATCAACACCATTCCCTGCGCCAATACCAATTATTGGAATGGAAACCATTTTCGCAACTATTTCAGCAAGATTAGCAGGTATTTTCTCCAAAACAATCGCAAAACAACCTGCTTCCTCGAGTGCTTTGGCGTCTTCAATCAAACGATTTGCTTCCTCTTCCTCTTTCGCCCGAACAACGTAAGTTCCAAATTTATAAATGGATTGCGGAGTCAAACCCAAATGCCCCATTACTGGAATTCCAGCAGTTAGAATACGTTTTATTGATTCTAAAATCTCTTGTCCACCTTCCATTTTCACAGCGTGTCCACCTGACTCTTTCATAATGCGTATTGCGCTCGACAAAGCTTCTTTGGAATTTCCTTGATAAGAACCGAAGGGCAAATCCACTACCACTAAAGCACGATTAATCGCACGAACAACGGAAGAAGCGTGATAAATCATCTGATCCAATGTAATTGGAAGTGTGGTTTCGTGTCCCGCCATCACATTTGAAGCAGAATCTCCTACTAAAATCACATCGATACCTGCTGCATCAATGATTCGAGCCATCGAAAAATCGTATCCAGTTAGCATGGAAATTTTTTCACCTGCTTGCTTCATTTCCTGAAGAGTATGCGTCGTGACTTTTTTTACGTTTTTATGAACTGACATTTTTTTGCTTAAAATTTAAAAATATGAATTGAAACATTATTAGTCATAATGAAATCTGCATTTAGCAACAAGAATTTCATTTTCCTTAATCTGATAAATTAAACGATGTTCATCATCAATCCTTCTCGACCAAAATCCTGAATACTTATATTTCAGTGGTTCAGGTTTACCAATTCCTTCAAAAGGATTTCTTGCAATATCTTTAAGTAAATCGTTAATTCTTTTAACCTTCTTTTTATCAAACTTTTGCCAATATAAATAATCCTCCCACGATTCATCAACAAATATGTATTTCATTATTCTTCAAGAAGATTCTTACTCACTGAATTTCCAGTCTTTAATTTCGCAATTGCAGAATCCAATCTCCTTTCATTTTCCTTAGAAGACAACTCATGTTGAGTAGCACAAAGTGAATTATATTCTGCTAGAGACATGATGACAATACCATTATCTTTGCCTCGATTTATAATTAGCGTCTCAAAATTTTGTGTAACTCGATCAAAATAGTGCTTTATGTCTTTTCTAAAGTTTGACAAGGTTGTTGTTAGCATAATATGTACGTTTAATAGTACAAATATATGTACATAAATTGATTATTCGTAATGGTTTTAAACTTAAAATTAAGACTTTGCTTCAATTATATAAAATTAATAATTTGTTGCTTTATTTAATTTTCGTTTAAATAAGACTCAACATTTTTCTGAATGCGCGCTTGGATATCTGTTGTATCTGACTTTTCGAAGTTTTTACCCGTTATGCGTTCGTATAATTCGATGTATCGATCGGTTATGGTATTTACAAATTCATCGGGCATAAAAGGCATTTGCTGACCTTCCAATCCTTGGAAACCATTTTCTATCAACCATTGGCGAACGAATTCTTTGGAAAGTTGTTTTTGAGGTTCACCATTCTTCTGACGTTCCTCATATCCTTCGGCATAAAAGTAGCGCGAAGAATCAGGCGTATGGATTTCATCTATTAAAATTACTTCTCCATTTCTGATTCCAAACTCATATTTGGTATCTACCAAAATCAACCCGCGTTCTGCTGCCATTTCTGTTCCTCGTTGAAACAGAGCACGGGTATATTTTTCCATTTGAAGATAAATGTGCTCTGGAACGATACCCTTCGCTAGAATATCTTCCCTAGAAATGTCTTCATCGTGACCTTCATCCGCTTTCGTTGCAGGTGTAATTATGGGTTCAGGAAATTTATCGTTTTCTTTCATTCCTTCTGGCATTGAAACGCCACACAGAAACCTTTTTCCCTCCTTGTATTCGCGAGCAGCATGCCCGGACAAATACCCACGAATGACCATTTCAACGCGAACGGGCTCACAAGCATAACCGACAGCCACAGATGGATCTGGAGTTGCAATTAACCAATTAGGAACAATGTCTTTTGTTGCATCAAGAAACATGGTCGCTACTTGATTCAATACTTGTCCTTTAAATGGAATTCCTTTCGGTAAGATATGATCAAAAGCTGAAATTCGATCGGATGCCACCATCACCAAAAGTCCATTTTCAAGCTTGTAAACATCCCTTACTTTTCCGTTGTAAACTGAAACTTGTCCCGAAAATTGAAAATGACACGACGTAATTGCTTTCATGCTAAATTATTTGTTTTTATCAATTTGTTTTTCTTTCGCTTCTGCTTGATCAAAAGCCTCAATAATTTTCTTCACTAAACTATGTCGGATGACATCACTTTGTCCCAATCGAATGACGCTTATTTCTTCTACATCTTTCAACACATCAAGCGCAAAGGACAAGCCTGATTTTTGTTTGTGAGGTAAATCCACCTGCGACATATCTCCCGTAATTACAAACTTGGCTGTCATTCCCATACGAGTAAGAAACATTTTCATTTGCATGGTTGTTGTATTCTGTGCCTCATCTAGAATCACGAAAGCTTTGTCCAACGTTCTTCCACGCATGAACGCAAGAGGAGCAATTTCTATGACACCAAACTCAAGCATATCTGCTAATTTTTCTCCTGGAATCATGTCACGCAGCGCATCGTAAAGAGGCATTAAATACGGATCTAATTTTTCCTTTAAATCGCCCGGTAAAAAACCTAAATTTTCACCTGCTTCAACAGCCGGACGAGTTAAAACAATTCGTTTGACTTCCTTATTCTTTAACGCGCGAACTGCCAATGCAACAGCTGTATATGTTTTTCCCGTTCCCGCAGGTCCAACAGCAAAAACCATATCGCTTTTATCAACCGCTTGAACCAACTTTTTTTGATTAACCGTCCGCGCCTTGATTTTCGTGCCACCCGTTCCGTGAACTAAGGTTTCAGAACCATCATCGTTTGACAATAATTTTGAACCATCGGAAAGCATCAAGTTATCAATGCTATTTTCAGAAAGGAAATTAAACTTGTTGTAATGCTGAACAAGCAAATCGAGTTTTCGCTCAAATTCGTCCATTATTTCTTCGTCTCCGTTTAAAGAAAGTAGATTTCCACGCGATACAATCTTTAGTTTCGGAAAGAACGTTTTTAGATGACGAAGATTCGAATTATTGACACCGAAAAATTCAGCTGGGTTAATTCCTGTTATTTCTATGTTTCTTGTTCCTGAATTCAATTATTTTGATTTAAAACATGTGTAATTCTTGCGATTTGAATTACTTTTGGTAAAATTAAAAATTAATTGGGATACTGAATTTCAATTTTCTATGCAAATCATCACATTAACTTCGGATACTGGCCTACAAGATTATTATGTTGCTGCGATGAAAGGGGCGATTTTGAAGTTGATACCAACTGCGAACATCATTGATATTTCTCACTCGATAAAGCCATTTGATGTTGCCGAAGCCGCTTATCAAGTTCAAAGTTGTTACAAAGAATTTCCAAATGGAACCATTCACATCATTGCTGTTGACAGTGAGCCCTTGTTAAACAATTCTAATCCGAGTTATCCGACTATTATGAAATTCCAAGGGCAATATTTCATTTCAAATGACAATGGTTTCATCGGAACGTTTTTAGACGAAAATCATCCGGATGAATTGTATCGCTTTGATGACGTCCACAACGATGATTCACTGTTGAAATTCCCAACCAAGAATTGTTTTATACCACTTGCTGCGAAAATTGCACAAAACATTCCGATTTTATCTTTTGCAAAGCCAACTGAATCATACAAACGCGCGTTCAAACAAAAACCAATCATTGACCAATATTCGATTCAAGGAACGGTCATCCACATTGATTCGTTTGGTAATTTGATTACAAATATCTCCAAAAGTGATTTTGACCGATTCGGAGAAAATACGCCGTTTACGATTTATTACGTTGACAAAGATTATTTCATCGACCGCATTTCAAAAACGTATAATGATGTTCCGATGGGTGAGCGTGTTGCCATTTTCAATAGTAATGACTTGTTGGAAATCGCATTAAACCGAGGAGCAAATCGTGGAACTGGTGGTGCTTCAAAATTGTTTGGTGTCCGTTTGGGAGAAATTATTCGTGTTGAATTTACTCCTGCAGGATCGCACCGTGATTTCCAATTTATGTAAACCATGTTGACGCGCATCGTTAAATTGCATTTCCAAGAAGATCGTATCGACGATTTTCTAACGCATTTCGAAACCATCAAATGGCAAGTTGCCCAATTTCTAGGTTGCCATGGAATGAAACTGTTGCGTGGGAAAAACGATCCGTTTTTGGTTTTTACATACAGTCAATGGGAAAACGAAGAAGCCTTGGAGTCCTATCGCACTTCCGAATTGTTTCAAACACTTTGGCCTAAGATAAAACCGTGGTTTGACCAAAAACCGGAAGCATGGAGCGTGGAAACCCATTTTGATGGGTTTGAATGCGATTTTTGAAGGTTTATAATTTCAAACTCGATATTGAATTTACCCCATCTTAAACTCTTGCCGCTGCTGAATGGAACGACTCAAGGTTAATTCATCGGCATATTGCAATTCAGAACCTACGGCCACGCCGCGAGAAAGAGCTGTGATGTATGGTGAAAATGCTTGAAGTTTTTTGAAAAGGTAAAAATTGGTGGTATCACCTTCCATGGTTGGGCTTAAAGCAAAAATGATTTCACTTGTAATTCCATTTGATACTTTGTCTACTAGTTGTTCGATATTTAAATCTTGCGGTCCAATGCCATCCATTGGGGAAATTAAACCACCTAATACATGGTAAATTCCTTTGTATGATCCCGTAGACTCAATCGCCATTACGTCACGAATATCTTCAACAACACAGATTGTTTTATGATCACGATTGGAATTTAGGCAAACAAAGCATAAATCATGATCGGATATGTTTCCGCAATTCCTACAAGTTTTAACTTTCTGTTTTAGATCAACAAAGGCCTTTGAAAAGTCATCAATCTCAGTTTCTGGCTTTTTTAACAGATGAAGTGCAAGCCGTAACGCAGTTCTTCTTCCTATGCCTGGCAGGGAGGCAAGTTGATCAACGGCGTTTTCAAGGTATTTGGAAGGTATATTCAAAATGCAAAAGTTCAATATCAAAATTAACTATTTCTTATACTGTTTTTCGTTATTCTTTATGAAAGATATCAAAAATCGTAACTTTGTATTATGCCTCAAAAGGAACTAAATATCAGAAACAAAAAAGCTCGTTTCGAATATCATTTAGAAGATATTTATCAAGCAGGAATTCAATTGAGTGGTACTGAAATTAAGAGTATCCGAAACGGAAAAGCAAGTATTTTAGAATCTTATTGCATTTATAAAAATGGCGAAGTTTGGATTCGGAATATGCATATTACAGAATATGAAAATGGCTCGTTCTACAACCATAAACCACGTGCGGACAGAAAACTGTTACTCAATAAAAAGGAAATCGATAAAATCGAAAAATTCTTAAAAACAAAAGGGAACGCCCTAATTTCCTTAAAATTATTCTTATCCGAAAAAGGTTGGGTAAAAGTTGAAATAGCTTGTGCAATTGGAAAGAAACTTCACGATAAACGTCAAGATCTCAAGGAGAAAGACGATAAACGCGAAATGGATCGAGCTCTTAAACGTTAGTCTCTAATTACAGGATATCCTGGATATTTCTTTTTATCGAATACAAATTTACTATCTTCAATATCAGGATTTTCTTGAAACTTGGTAAGTGAATAGGTCATTACCGTTCCGTCTTTGGCTTTCATAATCGCCTTTTTCAATTCACCGTCCCCTTTTGATATAAATAGCACAATCGTATGATATTCAGCCTTAGCAGGGTTCTTAGGATATAGGTCAATTACATGAACGGATTCGCTGCCTAATTTATCTTCCTTGATGTATTTATTTTTAAATCCACTCTCCCAAATAGTCATTAATTTTTTTGGATTGATTCCATCCTCATCATCGTTAGCATCCGATTCATAAACAGATTTTTCTTCTTTCACCACGGTCCAAGTTTTCATGCCATTTGAAATAATGGTATTTTCCCCATATGAAGCTGAAAATTTATTCCCTTTAACCCATCCCTTACCATTTTCACTTTCGTTGGTTCCGGTCCCCGAATTTTTAACACTTGCACTAAACTCGATATAAAAGGATTTTAATCCATTCATTTTGTTGGATAATTTATCCAAAACTCCTTGAGCTTTTGAATCTTGAGCAGATAGAAAATGAAAATTAAAAAGAACAACTATAAGAGCAGCAAAAAATGATTTCATACAATTTATTTTCTTTACAAATATCTAAAATTATGCCAAAGACTTTTTGCAGTGTGGGTTTGAATTTATCAACAGCGAATTTTAGTTTAAAACTTTAGGGTTGATGACTTTTTCCTTGAGTAGAGCGATTTCTAATACCTCACTCATTTTGTTTACATATTGGATTTGCAGGCCCTTCAAATAATCGTTGTTTATTTCATCTACATCCTGTTTATTTTTAGAACACATGATGATTTCTTTGATCCCAGCTCGTTTCGCAGCCAAAATTTTCTCCTTAATTCCGCCAACAGGAAGTACATCGCCTCGTAAAGTAATTTCTCCGGTCATTGCCAAGTTTTTCTTGACTTTTCTTTGAGTAAAAAGAGATGAAAGTGAAGTTAACATGGTTATTCCTGCACTAGGACCATCTTTCGGTGTTGCCCCCTCAGGGACATGAACGTGAACGTTGTAATTGTCGAAAAGTTCAGGATTTAAATTCCACTGATTGCTATGTGACTTTAAGTATTCCATGGCGATTACTGCGGACTCTTTCATGACATCACCCAAGTTGCCTGTTAAGGTGAGTTTACCTTTGCCTTTCGTAATTGAAGATTCTATGAAGAGAATATCACCTCCAACGCTTGTCCATGCAAGACCTGTTACAACCCCCGCAACTTCATTATTGTCGTATTTTGTTCGAGCTCTTCCAGCGCCTAAAAACTTAAAAATATCTTCTTCTGTAATTTTAACCTGGAATGATTCTTCCATAGCGATTTGTCGCGCTCGATTTCGAACTATTTTGGCAGTGATTTTATCCAAACCTCTGACGCCTGATTCATTCGTATATTCTTCGATTACCTTCTCCCAAATTTTTTTATCAACGGAAATATCCTTTTTTGAAATTCCATGTTCAGAGATTTGTTTTGGTAACAAATGTCTTTTTGCGATTTCTATTTTCTCTTCAAGCGTGTACCCGTTAACCTCAATTATCTCCATTCGATCTCTAAGCGGACCTTGAATGGACGAGAGGTTGTTTGCTGTTGCAATGAACATAACTTTGGATAAATCAAATTCAGTTTCTATGTAATTATCATAAAACGCATTGTTTTGCTCTGGGTCTAAAACTTCTAGTAGGGCAGAGGATGGGTCTCCGTGGTTGCTTCTACCCAATTTATCCACTTCATCCAAAACAAATACAGGATTCGAAGTCTCAGCCTTTTTTAAATTTTGCATAATTCTGCCAGGCATTGCTCCGATGTATGTTTTACGGTGACCTCTGATTTCCGCTTCGTCATGTAATCCACCCAATGACATTCGAATGTATTTTCTTCCCAAAGCTTCAGCGATTGACTTTCCTAAAGATGTTTTTCCAACCCCTGGAGGACCATAAAAACATAAAATGGGGGATTTCATATTTCCTTTAATTTTCAGAACAGCCAAATATTCAAGGATTCGTTCTTTCACTTTCTCCAAACCGAAATGATCGCGGTCTAAAATCTTTTCAGCACGTTTTAGGTCTAAGTTGTCTTTTGTGAACTCACCCCAAGGTAAATCCAGCAGTAAATCAAGGTAATTTAGTTGAACCGTATATTCAGCACCTTGAGGATTCATTCGTTGTAATTTCTCTAACTCTTTGTAGAAAAGTTTTTCAACTATTTTAGACCATTTTTTCTTTTTCGCCCGTTCTTCCATTTCACGAACGTCTTGAATTTGAGGATTATCTCCTAATTCATCTTGAATGGTTCGCATTTGTTGATGAAGGAAGTATTCACGCTGTTGACGATCCAAATCTTTTTTTACTTTATTTTGAATTTCATTGCGCATTTCAAGCATTTGAACTTCCAAAGTGAGATGTTCTAGTACCATCATTACACGTTTCTTCATATCCATTTCCTCCAACATTTCCTGTTTTTTGGAAACATCGGCATTCATATTCGAAGAGATGAAATTCACTAGAAAAGTAGGACTATCAATATTTCCAATCGCGAATTGAGCCTCAGATGGAATGTTCGGACTATCTCGAATGATTTGGAGCGCTAAATCCTTAATGGATTTGAACATGATATCCAATTCTTTGTCTGTTGAATCGATGCGTTTTTCTTTGATGATACGCACTGTTGCAGTCATGTAGGGCTCGGTCTGCAGAGGTTGAACTATTTCAAATCTTCTTTTTCCTTGAATGATAACAGTTGAAGAACCATCGGGCATCTTCAATAGCCTTACAATTTGGGCAACTGTACCAATTTTGTTTAAATCATCAAATTCTGGAGATTCTTCCTCTTGATTTTTTTGAGAAACAACACCTATGATCTTATTTCCTTTGTTAGCCTCTTGAATTAACTTAATGGATTTGTCTCGCCCCACGGTTATAGGAATGACAACGCCAGGAAATAAGACATTGTTTCTTAGTGGCAAGATTGGAAGTTCGGTAGGGAATTTTTGATTATTTACATTCTCCTCCTCCTCTGCTGTAATTAGTGGAATGAACTCTGCATCACTTTCTAATCCTCCCGAAAAACCAAAAAAATCTATATCTGATTGATTACTCATAATTTGTTTGTTTACGTCATTCTGTCAGTTTTTCAAAACGAGATTTTCCAGTTTTGATCCATTTTACTAACACGCATTGAATGCTCAAGTCATATGCCAAATATAAAACACGGAAAAAATGACTTAACTTAAGGAGTAAGTTCAAAACAATTTGGTTGAACGCATTGTTTTTTATTAATGAAACAATTGACCATAGTGCTGATTTTGTTATCAACAACTGCCTGCGCTCAAAAAAAGGAAGACTCTAACTCCGAATTAGAAAAATATCAGCAAACCGAGGTTTTTAATGGAAAGGCGCTTCCCAAAAATGTTTGTTATGTAATTCGAGATGGCGGAACAGAGAGACCGTTCACTGGAAAATATTGGAACCATCATGAAAAAGGAAACTATGTGTGCGTAGCATGTGGTGCGATACTTTTTTCGAGTCAAACAAAATATGATTCTGGTTCTGGATGGCCTAGTTTTTATGATGCATTCGATAAAAATAATATCAAAGAATTAGATGATTTTGAATTAGGCTATAAACGAACTGAGATTAGATGTAAAAAGTGTGATGCGCATCTTGGACACTTGTTTGATGATGGTCCGAATCCGACTGGAATACGTTATTGTGTTAACTCTGCAGCGCTTGAGTTTGTGAAGGAATGAGTATTTTTGTTTAAAACATAAGTAATGCAAATCGCAACTTTCGGAGCTGGTTGTTTTTGGTGTGTTGAGGCATGCTTTAAAGATCTAAATGGAGTAATAGATGTATATCCCGGATATGCCGGTGGACAAATTGAAAATCCGACATATGAACAAGTTTGCTCAGGATTAACAGGTCATGCCGAAGTAGCTCGTGTTGAATATGATGAATGTATTCTTTCATTTGAACAACTATTGGAGGTGTTTTGGTTTGTTCATGATCCAACACAATTGAATCGGCAGGGAAATGATATTGGAACTCAATATAGATCAGTCATCTTCTATCACGATGAATTTCAAAAGATTGAAGCTGAAAAATATAAAAATCAACTCATGGAAGAGCAAGTTTGGGATAAGCCAATCGTTACAGAAATTTCTCCGGTTTCAAATTTCTATCGCGCAGAAGCGTATCACCACAATTACTTTGAATTGAATCCACAAAACATGTATTGTCAGGCTGTAGTTCGACCAAAAGTCGAGAAGTTTCGAAAAGTTTTTAAAAGTAAACTTAAATAACAACTGAAATAATTGTCATGATCCTGTTTAACTACTTAACAACGTGTATAAATCCTTGCTTAATACGTTTCTCACCATTGATGGCATCGATTTCCATTTTGTAGAAATAAACACCTTCTTTCAATTCTTTATCATTCTCTGTATCACCCCTGAATTGACTACTTGTTTTGGTTTGCTCGAAAACAATATTTCCCCATCTATTAAATATGTAGAGTGTATATTCATCACAAGTTTTAAAATAAGAGTTTAAATCCAATTCATCATTAACTCCATCATTATTTGCGGTAATTACATTTGGAAATGGAAATTGGTCAAAATCATAAATATTTAAAATATTCGTTGGAACAGTTGAAGGGGGAGATTGACAACCAAATTGCGAGATAATATAGGCCGAATAGATACCAATGTCTTCTATATAAAAAGGCATTGTAACCGTAAAATTATCAGACGAAAATCCATTAGGTCCTGACCACTGAATGGTAGAATTGGCCTCAGCAGTTGCCGTAAACGTGATTTCATCGCCTGGACATTCTGGGGTTGTTGCTGAAAGAACCGGGGGATCAGGAATAGGGTTAACTTGGATAATAAAATTTGTGTCGCTAACGCATCCAAAGTCTGTTGTAGCAACTAAACCGATATTATAAGTCCCCGCTGTGGTGTAAGTGTATGTGAAATCGAAAAAAGTTGAAGTAGGACTACCATCAATGCTCCATAAATAGGCTACATTTTCTCCTGTTGAAATTGTGGTTAGATTGTAGCTGGTTAGAGAATTTCCTTCGCAAGGTTGTGCAGTGTTCGAAAAATCCAAAACAGGGAAGGCATGAACGAAAAAGTTTTGAGTTAAAGTATCGTCACAATAGATTCCATGGTGTTCATCGGTAATTACTAAAGTTATAGAGTTAACCCCGGGTGTCGTAAATATATTTGAATAGTTTTGGTCATTTGAAACTACGTTGCCATTGTATATCCAATAGTAGAAAGGATTTTCGCTAAAGGTTGATGTACTTGTAAATGCAACGGGAACATCAGAGCATTGTTCAATAAAAGAAAAATCTGCAACAGGATCTTGATATAAGTCAATCAAGAAAGTTGAGTCTATCGAACAACCAAAATTGGTAGCTGCATTCATCGTGATTTCATAGGTTCCATTCCCGGGAACATTGTATATTAAATCTGCATTTGTTGAATAAACGGTACCATTAACAGTCCAGAAATAATTAATAGACTCTCCCGTTGAAGTGGATGTTGCATTATCCAAAAACAAGGTTGAAATTTCACTTACGCATGGGTCAGGAGGTGAACTAAGTTGAATGTCAGGGTATGCATGTACGAAAAAAGTTTGTGTACTTGTGTCTGTACAACTAACTTCTGGGTGAGATTCTGTAATGATCAATGAAATGGAATTTATTCCGGGATTTGAGAAAATATAAGTAATATTTGTGTCATTTGAAATAACATTGCTATTATATTCCCACTCAAATATTGAACTGGAGAAATAAAGAGAGGAGTTGTTAAATTCAAGAGCTTCATCAATACATTTCTCAGTAATTGTAAAATCAGCTTGTGGATTGCCATAAACGATAACTTGTTGTTCGAGGGTATCTGAGCAACTCGAGATTCCTGTTGAAGCTACAAGTGAAACATTGAATGTATCGATTGTCGAAAAAGTGTAACTTAATTGATTTCCTACTAACGTTTCAATTTCATTTATAATCCAGGTATTAGTCAAACTTGATGAATTTCCAGAACTGACAGTGCTTTGTGAATTTAAGTTAACGGGCTGCCCCAAACATACATCTGTTAAATTAAAGATTGCCGTGGGATTGGGACTAACAACAACTTGCTGTGTAACTTGATCTGTACAACCAGCATCCGACTGAACGAACATAGTTACAGTGTAGTTTCCGGGATTGGTAAAAATATGGTCAAATGTCGGTGACGTTGAGGTAAATCCATCACTTGAAGACCAATGAATGCTATCTAACGTTGAATTGACAAATGTAGTAGTGTTCACTATATTCGAGGGTTGTCCAACACAAGCTGACTGACTTGTAAATGAAGCGTCCACATCGGTGGGTGTCAATGATGCTTGAAGGTTTGCGACACATCCATTAAACGAAGTAATTTGACATGTAACAATTTGACCTTCAATAGGATTGGTTACTGTGACACTCGACTGAGTTCCTATTATTTGACCGTTTGATGTCCATTGATAGTTGTCGAATCCTTCGGGAGCCTCAATTACCGCACTTTGTTGACCGGCAACATTGAGACAGTATCTTGTATCAAGAGCGAACGGGGCACATCCAGCATCTACATAAGCATATCCATAATGACCGCTTTGTGAGCAATCAGCAGATGCGAATTTCAAGGTAAGCGTTTGACCTACATAGTCAGTAACATCAACACCAACAGTTTTCCAATCACTGTATGTTATTGATCCACAAGAAGTAAACCCTTCGTTTCCTGAGCTTGCATATACTTCATAGTTTGTACAATCAATGACATTTCCCTGCTGATCAGAAAGGCTTGCTAAAAAACGAGGCATTTCATTTTGCGAATGACCGCTCGGATTCTCTATAACAACAGCGTATTTGTAGATTATTAGACTTGATTGAGGAGTAATGGCAAAATCATACATTAAACGCTCTGCACCACCTCTATTATTGAAGCCGAGATCTGCTCCAGTCAGCGGATCTCCAAGCCTTGCAGAGGATGTGCTTCCGGGTGCTACAACTGTAAGATTTCCGCAAGTAACATTTGGATCTGTTCCATTACCTGTCATTATGGTATGACGTCCGTTTGAAATACCAAACGTAGCAGGGCTCGTGTTGGAAGTTACCAATCCTGCATTGCCGCTTCCATCATAAGTCCCAGTCTCACCTCTCCAATTGACAAAAGTTCCTGATTCGAAGTTAGCGTTTTCACAAGCCGACTGGGCAGTGATGGTTTTGGAAAAGGATAAACAGTAAAACAAAACTGCCATCCAAGATAGAGTGTTAAATTGTTTTAGCATTGACAAGAGTTTGTCAAATTTAATCAAAATCTAGAATTAGAACGAAATCATGTCATTAACGATTACTTAAACTGTAGATTGTATTATATAAGTAGTAAGGAATTAGAACCTTTCTAATACTCCAGCAGCACCTTGACCGGTCCCCACACACATAGTTACGATGCCATATTTTTGGTTCCTTTTTTTCAATTCATTGATTATTTGAACAGATAACTTAGCACCCGTGCATCCCAGAGGGTGACCAAGCGCAATCGCACCACCATTTACATTTACGATGTCCGGATTCACTCCTGTTTCCCGAATAACAGCAAGCGCTTGAGACGCAAATGCTTCATTTAATTCGAATAAATCAATGTCGTTCATAGTCAAACCTGCTTGTTTGATAACTTTAGGAATGGCATCAACAGGACCAATACCCATTATTCTCGGTTCAACACCGACTAAAGCATATGATTTTAAGCGAGCGATTGGCTCTATATTTAATTCTTTCATCATACGTTCAGACATAACCAACACGAATGCCGCTCCATCAGAAGTTTGAGACGAATTACCTGCGGTTACTGATCCATTGTTCGCGAAAACTGGTTTTAATCCATTCAATGCTTCAATCGTACTAGCTCTGGGGCCTTCATCAGTTTCTACTGTATACTTCTTAACTTGACGCTTTTCATTTTGGTCTAAAAAAATATGTTCTACTTCTATTGGAACAATGTCGTCTTTAAATCTACCAGATTGAATCGCAGCTAAAGCTTTATTATGTGAATTCAAAGCAAAGGAATCTTGATCTTCTCGTGATATACCATATTGCTTGGCCACAGCCTCTGCGGTCAAACCCATTCCCCAATAATAAGTTGGATTTTCTTTTCCAACCTTTGGATTTGGAACAATTCTCCAACCACCCATGGCCATAATGGACATAGATTCTGCACCGCCGGCAATAATACAATCAGCCATTCCTGCTTCAATTTTCGCTTGAGCTATAGCAATTGTTTCTATTCCTGAAGAACAATAGCGATTTACGGTCATACCCGGAACTTTTTCAGTTTTCAATCCCATTAACGAGATCATGCGGGCAACATTTAAACCTTGTTCGGCCTCAGGAGTTGCGTTTCCAACAATTACATCATCAATTCTTTCTTTTTCTAAATTAGGCACTGATGCTACTAAATGTTCGATTACCCTTGCAGCCAAATCATCTGGTCGATAGAAACGGAAACCACCTTTTCCAGCTTTTCCAACAGCAGATCTATATCCGGCTACGATGTATGCAGTATTTGACATAATGAATAAATTTTTTTCTAAAGTAGTTGTTTTTTTCTTTTCTCGGTTAAAACCGATAATTAAATTTTCGATTTTATAAAGTTTATGAGCATAGGTAGGATAGAAATAAAGATAATTCCTAAGCAAACAATATCAATATTTTTTCGAATCCATTGAATTTCTCCGAGTAAATAACCTGCAAGGGTTAAACTAAAAATCCAAAGAAAACCTCCTAAAAGATCAAATAACAAAAACTTGCGATAATCCATTCTGCCAATTCCTGCAGCAAAAGGAGCAAATGTTCGAACAAATGGAACGAAACGTGCCATGATAATCGCTTTTACACCATTTTTTTCAAAAAAAGCTTCCGTCTGAACCAGATACTTTTCATTTACAAGTTGTCGTCCTTTTACTTGAATTGTAAATACTTTTAGGCCGATTTTGCGACCAACCCAATAGTTGCAGTTATCTCCTAAAACCGCAGCAATAAACAATAATATTAAAATTACAGTTAAATTCAAATCACCTGAAGCAGCAAAAAGCCCGGCTGTAAATAACAGAGAATCTCCGGGTAAAAAAGGCATAGCAACCAAAC
Organism: Crocinitomicaceae bacterium; assembly: GCA_044339705.1. Taxonomy (GTDB): domain Bacteria; phylum Bacteroidota; class Bacteroidia; order Flavobacteriales_D; family Crocinitomicaceae; genus UBA952. The sequence continues at coordinate 6,215 of JBIIVA010000007.1, read as the reverse complement.
CTGTTTCAATGAAAATCACTAAAAATAAAATGACATAAATAGCAGTTCCATAGTTTTGAAAAAACCATTGAAAATCAAGATGTATAATATGTTTGAAAATTTCGATTAGTTCCATTAATTTAGTTTTAAAGTATTATCGATTTGATTTGCCCATTCTATAATTCCACCATCGAGCACTAACAAATTTGAGATTTTATGTTCTGTTTCTAGGAAATTTACTAAAGCTTCGGCTCTATTTCCTGAACGACAAATAATTACTACCTCTTTATTAACTGCTAACAGTTCAATTTTTTGAGTTAATTCCGCCATCGGAACATTTTTAAAACCGGCATTAAACGCTTCTAATTCATATGGTTCACGAATATCGATGATTTCAATTTCATCATTATCTAGTTTTGTTTTGCAATTGATGGGCGAAATAAAACGCATAACCATACAAAGATAAGATTTTGAATGAACGAAGAATTTTTTTAAGAATTTAAGGGTAAAATTATTGCACCACTTTTGATTGAATTTGATCGGTCTATCCAAGGCATGTAGTAAGTTTTGTTTGTTTTGTTAATATGTGATTTCTCAGAATGAACAAATTGAATTTTTTCATTATTGATATCCAAAAAAATATCGGAATTTCTTTTCCGTATTTTCAGTTTATAAGTTGAAATTTCGAGATCCAAATTCTTGTTTTTGAATGAATGATATTCAATAGCACCCGGAAAACATTTCAAGTAACTTTCCACAGTGAATCTAATCTTCTCCAGGTTGTAAGAGTCATCATTATATAGACAAACAAGTTGATTTTTATATTTAAATATTAGTGATAATTTATTTTGATTCAGTACACAAATATGACTGTCATTCATCGAATTCCAACGGAAATAAATAATTGAAACCAAAGAGAGAGCAAAAGCAAACGCAGTGATTTTCCAAATGATTCGATTCGATGTAAGTTTTACTAGAAAAAAGCAAAGGAAAGATATAATGGGAACAAGTACAAAAGGTAAGTTAAATCCATAGGCCACTGCTCCAGGTAAATGTTCAACCCATTGAATAAACCAGAGCATTCCGCCAATTGAAATCATTAGTAGGAAACCCGTCAGTTTGCCAAGAATGGGGATAAAATGTAATGCGAATAGTGCTATCCCAAGACCTAAAACCAATCCCGAAATAACCATTAATCCTAAATTGGCGATTGCGAAGTAATTAGGGAATTGATGGAAATAGTAAAGCGTAAGCGGGACTGTCATACATTGTGCTGAAAAACCAACTGCCGTTCCTTGCCAGAAATATTTTACTATTTTATTGTTTGGTTGATACCAACTTTCGATTGTACCATATAAGGTGTAAATCCCCACCATCGCGAGGTAGGAAAGCTGAAATCCAATATCGAACAAAAACATCGGTTGAAAAAGCAAAAGCACGAATGCAGAAAAAAATAAACTATTGATGTTGTTTTGCTCTTTACCGAAAAATTGTGCCAGTACCAAAATTGTAAACATGAAAATGGAACGAATCACGCTCGGTGAAAATCCGGTTAGAATGGAATAAATCCATAACAAAATAAGAATTGACAAAACTGCCTTTTTTCTTGATATGAATTTGGAGAAGAATTTGGCTAGCTCCATTAATATTTGAAGAATCAAACCAATGTGAAGACCAGAAACTGCTAAAACGTGCATCGCTCCTGTCGCGGAGAAGGAATTTTTCGTTTCGCTCTCAAGCATCGATTTATCGCCCAAAATAATCGCTTTTGCTATCGCAAGATTCTCACCTTCTAAATGACTTTCTAACATATTGTTGAAAGAGGTTTGTAACGAATAAATAAATTCTTGAAAATAAGTTCTCTCCAAGCGATCAAGCAATTTGAAACTATTTTCATCGATGAAACACATGGTTCGTATCCCTTTCGTTTTCCAGAAAAGTTCCATGTCGAATTCTCCCGGATTTCCTCTATTCTCAATAGGAATCAAATCGGATTGCACCAACAGGTAGTCATTCACGTCGAAAATAGATTTTGACTGGCAGTAAAAAACAATTCGTTCCCGTTTACTTTGATCTTCAGAAGAGTTAATCAAGGTAATTTCTCCAATTCCCTTCGACCAACCGTCTTTTTTAGGTTGAAATTCAATTACTTTCAGTTTGAAATTCGCTGATTTTTTAAGGTCTTTCAATTGGAAAGAATTGGAGCAGAAAAGATAAATTGTGAGATAACCCAAAAAGAAAAAGAGCGAAGCCATACTCAAATGAAAACTCCATTTTTTTAGCTGGCCATTGAAATTCAAATAAGTAAGAAAAGCAAGTGAAGAAAATCCAATCGACCCTAAAATAATGCCAGTTGAAAGAATTGAATTTCCAATAACTATACCAATAGACTGAAAGATAAATAGATACAAAAAAGGCTGCTTTTGAAAATCAGGGATAAATTCAAAGAGCCTTGAACTATTTTCGGATGAATTTTCCATTTTCATAAGTTATTTTTTCCTCAAGGTAAATTTTTCTCAGTATCGTTTTTAATTGGTTTTCATCGACTTGAAATGTATCGCACAATTCGAAAATGGTTTTCTTGTCTTTCATATATTCCAATATGTTGGCTTCATTCAGCTCAATTTCTTGATTTTGTTTCAAGCAAACATCGCATTTGCCACATGACTCGGATTGTTGACCGAAATAGGATATAACTTGTTGTGCTCGACATTGATTCAGATTAACAAAATCAATGATTTTATTTAGTTTATCAACTGCGTTTTGTCGCCTTTCTAGATAAATCGTTGGATTCAACGAAAAATAATCATCAGGAATACGCTCTTGAACAAATGTAACAGTTGGTAGAGAGTTTCGCCAAGTTACCTCAATAATTCCGTATTTTTCTAGCTCTTTTAGATTTTCTTCCAATTCTGACAATGAAATAGTTAGGCGTTTTGCAATTTCATTTTCATGAATGTTCTGAAACGAATCGAAAATTCCTGAATAGGAACGAGTAAGAAGCGATGTTAATTGATAATATTTTTCGTGTTGAATTTGAAAGTTATACAATTGAACATTATCGACTAAAAACAAAACCTTTGTTGGCTGAAATACAGATTCAGAAAAAACCAAATTTTCATTCAATTCCAACATTTTTAGTGAATGGTATGTTTCTGTATAATCGAGTTGATATTGTTTGCAAAATGACTTCAAATCAATTGGATAAGTTTCATCCTTTCCTGAACCAATAGCTATTTTTAAATAATTGCAAATGGCTCGGTATGTATCCTTTATTTTCTCTTTCTGCGGATATTTTTCCGAAATAGAATCTTCTAAGTTTTTAATGTCATTTTTTTCCACAAATGCAATTGCTACTGATTCCTTTCCGTCTCTTCCGCCACGTCCTGCTTCTTGAAAATAGGCTTCCAATGATGGTGGAATTTCATAATGTAAAACGTAACGAACATTGGGTTTGTCTATGCCCATTCCGAATGCATTTGTGGCTACCATTATTTTTATTTCCTCCTTCAGCCATCGTTGCAACATATCGCTTCGCTCTGAACTGTTTAATCCACCGTGATATATGCCACAATTGATTCTGTTTGCAATTAAGACTTTAGCCAAAGACTTAACCCTTTTTCTTGTTTGACAATATATGATTCCAACGTCATCATGCTCACGGCAGTATGCAAGAATTCGTTCTAATTTGTTTGAAGTTTTTAAAACTTGATATGCTAAATTCTCCCTTTTGAATGACGCCTCATGAATGCGTGTTTTTTTCAGTTTTAGTTGCTCGATTATGTCTTCTCTAACTATTTCTGTTGCTGTTGCAGTTAGTGCTAAAATTGGAGTAGATGGATGAAATTCCCTCAAACGATGAATTTGTTGAAACGAAGGACGGAAATCATGACCCCATTCAGAAATACAATGAGCCTCATCGACAACTATCAAGCCAACATTCATCAATTTAAATCGTTCAATAAATAGCTTAGATTGAATTCGCTCAGGAGAGGTATATAAAAAATCAAGTCCTCCAAATCGAGCATTATCCAGGATGATATCTATTTCTCGATAACTCATTCCGCTTGTGATTGCCTTAGCTCGAATTCCAATTTTCTCCAAGTTTTGAACTTGATCCTGCATCAATGCTATTAAAGGCGAAATTACGATGGTTATTCCTTCTCTGGCTATACCAGGGACTTGAAAGCAAATGGATTTTCCTCCTCCCGTTGGAAGCAAAGCTAAAACATCATTACCATTTATGGCGTCATCTACAATTTCTTCCTGCATAGGTCGAAAGTATTCAAATCTCCAATATTTTTGCAATATGTCGCGGCTAATTTTCAAATTGTTGTCAACTTCAGCAAAGATAGTTGATTTCAAATTGTGTAAAAATTATGTTGTCAACCTAGTCGATAAATCTTATCTTCGCGAATCAAATTCAAAAGAATGTCTACGTCAACCATCAATTTTTCCATTAAAAAAACTGAAATTTCAAAAATCAATGATGTTGACTGGGACAATCTCCCTTTTGGTAAAGTTTTTTCAGATCACATGTTCCTGATGGAATATGCTGACGGAGCGTGGCAAAAAGGTGAAATTATGCCCTTCCAAAATATTTCAATGCATCCGGCAATGTCCGCAATTCATTATGGGCAGTCCATTTTTGAAGGATTAAAAGCCTACCGAACAATTAACGACGAAGTAAACATTTTTCGTCCGGACATGAATGCCAAGCGCTTTGCAGAATCGGCTAAGCGTATGTGCATGCCGGAAGTTCCTGAAGATATTTTTGTTGAGGCGATTCGCAAGTTAGTTGAAATTGATTCGAATTGGGTAACAAATAGACCTGGATATTCGCTTTACATCCGTCCATTTCTATTTGCGACCGACGAGCTTGTAGGGATTAAACCTTCTGATACATATAAATTTATGATTATTACATCTCCTGTTGGAATGTATTATTCAGAGCCTGTTCGCGTCAAAATTGAAGAGCACTATACGCGTGCAGCAGTTGGGGGCGTTGGAAAAGCAAAGGCAGCCGGAAATTATGGAGCCTCACTTTATCCCGCTAAACAAGGACAATTACAAGGTTTTCATCAATTGGTATGGACCGATGCCAAAGAACACAAATACATTGAGGAATCTGGGACGATGAATATCGTTTTCCAGATAGGAGGGAAGCTAGTCTCACCTACCGAGGATGCGGATACTATTTTAAGAGGAATTACCAAAAGATCTGTTCTAGAAGTTGCCAAGAAATGGGGAGTGGAAGTGGAAGAACGACAAGTTTCTGTTGAAGAAATTATTACTGCTGTTAAAAATGGAACTCTTGAAGATGCTTTCGGAGTCGGAACGGCAGCTACTATAGCTCAGATTGCAATAATCGGTTACCGTGATGAAAGATTAGAATTGCCACCATTGGAGGGACGATCACTCTCTAATAAAATCAAAGCCTATATGGATGACATGAAAACTGGTCGTGTTAACGACGATTTCGGTTGGAATTTCAAGGTTTAGTTGCGAAATTTTTGAATTGATTCATCTTTATCAATAGGATGCTATTGAGGTTTACCATTTTTTTCTTTTTTAATTGCGGGAATTTATAAATTTAAAGCACAGGTTGTTTCTGTAAGATGCTTCGATCATTAAACGGGTGATTTGATTCCCCGTTTGAATGTATTTAATAGAGATAATTTTGATACGCATTAAACGCCACTTAAATTTGGATAGGAAGCTTTGTTTTTTCAATTCCTGAATTTATAGTTGGTGAGATAGTATCCTTGGAGTTCAGTCTTTCAATCTATGAGGGTTTGTCCAAAATAATTGGACTTAAAAGTGAATTTGATACCTTGAAAATTGAAATTGCTCTTTATCAAATCAAAACAAGAGAATTGAAACAAGTCTTAGTAAAGGCTCCGGGTGTTCCAGATACTATGTTTCATTCGGATAGCCTTAGCGTAGCTGATTTTGAAATTCAAAAGAATGGAGATAACATTTTGTTGACCTATCCCAATCAATTGAGAAAAGGAATTGAAATACTTCTTTTCGATGGAGTTAAGATCAAATCGAATTTCCAAGTTAACGAAGAGGTCAAATACCTGGCATCCGATTATCGTGCAATGCATATGTTGTTGGCATGGAAAAAGTGCTGGTAGTTAGGGCTTGCTGAAAAACTCGAACCTATTGATTTATAGCAATATAAAGCAGTAATTGAGATTACAAGCGCAAGGTTTTCGAGTTGTTTTCTGGAA
>JBIIVA010000083.1:0-10336 GCA_044339705.1 Crocinitomicaceae bacterium | reverse complement strand
TTCAATCATTTATTTGGTCACACCAACAACAGGCAATTGCGTTGGAAATCCGTTTTTACTGAAAGTAGTAATAAAACCAGCTCCAAATCTTGCTGATGCATTTGATACAATCTGTAGTGGTCAACCTTGGGTATTTAATCCTGGAAATATTGCAGCAGGCGACATTGTTCCGACAGGTTCACTATTTGATTGGACAGTCGTTCCTTCAACTTCTGTTGCTAATGAAATTTCTAATTTAGGTGCACCGAAAGATTCCGTTTATCAATTGAATCCAAACCTGATCAATAACACCAATATCAATCAAACCGTTGTTTATGATGTTGTTCCTTCCTATTTAGGTTGTGAGGGTGACACATTCAAGATAAACCTTATTGTAGAACCAACACCATTCATTCTTGATGAAAACTTTACGATTTGTGGCGGAACTTCCTTTACTCATGTTCCACAAAATGGTACTCCGAATATTGTACCTAACGGAACAACGTACACATGGAGTGTTTTGAATAATAATACCAATGTAACCGGTTGGTCTGATCAAACAATACCGCAAGATACTATAAGTCAAGAACTTCTTAATTTAACAGCAGTCCAACAAATTGTAATATACGAAATCACCCCTGTTTCAGGAAATTGTGAAGGCAACTCATTCATTGATACCGTTCGCATAAATCCAACTCCAGTTGTAACGGATATTTTGGATACTATTTGTAGCGGTGGTTCCTATTGTGTAATTCCTCCAAGTAATTCGCTGATTGTGCCTGTTGGAACATCTTATTCCTGGAGCAGTCCGATATCCATACCAAATAATTCCATTCAAACCGCTTCAGGCGCACCTTTTGGTTCGGTTAATAATTCAAATTGCATTGGATACGGAGCATTTTCAATATTCAATAATTTGAACCCATTGGCACCGGCACAACTAAACTTTACTGTTTTACCAAAATCAGGAATTTGTGTTGGGGATCCATTTTCTGTGCAGTTGATTGTAAATCCAATTCCAACCGTTCTTGCGACTGCAGTTGATTCTGTTCTATGTCCGGGCGAGCAAACAATTTTAAATGGATTAGGAACGCCGGCATTTGATTTATCAGGAAATGCAGGGACTTACACATGGATACCGGCAAGTTTTTATCAAGGGACAAATCTAGGGCAGACAGTGACAAGTGTACCATTAACCTCATCAACAACATTTACTGTTGAGTATAATTTAGCCGGATGTATTAGTTCCGATAACGTGGTCGTGTTAGTTTCACCGGTTCCAATTATCACAAACATTCAGGTTGCAGAAGCTGTCATTTGTGAAGGCGGATGTGATACGTTGACAGCGAATATTCAAGGTAGTTATGATACAGTGCTTTGGTCAGGCCCGATTCCTTACACCGTGGTTGATAACAACACCATTGCATTCTGTTATAACGATACACTGACAGTTGAGTTTTTTGCTCAGGCTCAATTAGGAAATTGTTTAAGTAATATAGATTCGATTACCATAAACATCATTCCAGATCCGCTACTTACGTTACAGCCTGTATTGGATACAACCATTTGTGTTGGAGGAAATTATTCATTTTCAATAGGAGTTTCTGGTGGCGCGGGCGGACCTAATTTCCAATGGTATCAAATAAATACAACCACATTAGACACATTAACTTTAGGCTCAGCCAATGGTGCGAATTCACCTACTTACACGCCATTACCTGTATTTAATACCTCAGGAGATTACCTTTATTTTTGTGAAGTTACCTATACAGCAAGTGGTTGTAATGATACGACTTCGCTAACCGCAGAATTCCACGTATTACCGGATCCCATCGCTAGTATTAATTCGTTTGGAGCTGATTCAGTATGCGTAGGCGGTCAATTAGGTTGTTTAACCGCAAATGTTTCGGGTGGATTCGGTCAATCGGTTGGTTATGTCTGGTCATCTTTTATGCCACCGAACTTTACTCAAGTTTACGATACGATTCCTCCAGATTCTGTATTCTGTCCTCCGACACAAACACCTGGAAATTATTTATATACAGTAAGCATCATCCAATCTGGAAATGGCTGTATTTCTGCTAACGCACCGTTTGATACCGTTTCAGTGGTTCCAGATCCAATTATCGTTATTAATGGATATAAAGAAGTCTGTTCTGGAGCCGAGGTTCCATTAACAACAACTATTTCGGGTGGAATTGGAGATGTTACAAATTATTATTGGCTTCAATCACAACCAGTAGGAAGTCCCTATTCATTGATGCTCGGCTGGAATGGGCAAGGTGATACCACAACTGCATTATTGGAGGATATTATCTATCAAGTTCAAATTTTCCAAGAAGGAAATGGCTGTAATGCGGCTGATACACATTACATCAAAGTGGTTCCAGACCCAATTGTAACCGTTGATTTTGATCCATTGGTTTGCGTGAATACACCAACTGAATTAGTAGCCAATGTAACTGGCGGAACAGGAACGGCTTATTTCGATTGGTATCAAGTGGATAGTTTACTAACAGTTGGAGGAGTTCCGATTGCAACAGACAACCCTTCTGATAATTCGATTACACAAACGATTTACGATTCCTATTACAATTTCTATTATGTAGCTTTAGAAATGACGGGATTTGGCTGCGATCCTGATACGAGTGATTTAGTCATTATCGAAGCGCTTGACTGGGCCATAGCAGATTTTGATGTAAAACCCGATACGCTAGAACAAAGTTTATTTAATCCAACCTTTTCTTTCATTAACCAAAGTCAATTTGCAACCAACTATTGGTGGAACTTAAATGAATGTAGCCCACAATTACCAAATACAGAGTTGTATCAAATTCCTACTCCATTTTACAATCCAAATGCTGAGGATATAATTGATTACACGTATGGCTGTCCACCCGGAATTTACACGGTGACATTGATAGCAAATAACCAGGGGTATTGTCCTGATACCGCTTTTCAGCAAATACGAATAATAGATGAATTGGTCGTTTATGTTCCAAATTCATTCACACCGAATGGAGATAATGTCAATGAACTTTTTGTTCCTGTAGTAACGTCTTATTGGGATTTAGCCGAATACGATTTCAAGATTTACGATCGTTGGGGTGAGATTATTTTCGAATCCTATAATCGAGGTGAGGGATGGGACGGGATCGCGGGAAGACCTTGGCCAAGCACAACAGGAACAAACTATCCTGAAAATCTTCCAATTGGAGAAGAATGGGGGCTGCGACCAGTAATAGGAACCTATACTTGGACATTAAGAGTTCGATTATCAGGTTCTTCCGAAACAAAAGAATATAGAGGACACGTAAATTTGATAAAGTAAAACTCAATTAGAAAAAGCTACCTTTGAATTTCAATAAGGGTTATGGAAAATCACAAGAATCTTCAGCTATACAACAGTCTTTCCGGTAAAAAGGAAATATTTGAACCGCTACATGACAATTTCGTTGGAATGTATGTGTGTGGGCCAACTTTATATAGCGAACCACACATGGGCAACATGCGCACGTTCATCAATTTTGATTTGATTTATCGCTATTTTCTGCATCTAGGCTACAAAGTAAAATATGTTCGCAACATAACAGATGCAGGACATATCACAAACAGTGCAGGTCAAGAAGAGGACAGCATTGGAAAAGCAGCACGTTTGGAACAAATGCAATCGCTTGAAATCGTTTACAAATACAACGTGAAGTTTCAAGAATTACAACGAATTTATAACTTACTTCCGCCTTCAATCGAACCAACGGCGACTGGCCACATCCAAGAGCAAATTGAAATTATCGAGCAAATTTTGGATAATGGCTACGCGTATGTTGTTAATGGCTCCGTATATTTCGATACGAAGAAATACATGAAAGATTTCAATTACGGAATCTTGAGTGGACGCAAGGTAGATGAATTGGAGAATGAAACTCGTGTGCTTAATGCCCAAGAGGAAAAACGTTTTTTCGCTGATTTTGCACTATGGAAAAAAGCAAATCCAGAAGACATGCAAATATGGCGTTCACCTTGGGGTGATGGAAATCCAGGTTGGCACATTGAATGTACAGCCATGAGTACCAAATACTTGGGTAAGCATTTCGACATTCACGGAGGAGGTATGGATTTGAAGTTTCCTCATCACGAAGACGAAATCGCTCAGAGTTGTGGTTCATTTGGGTGTAATCCGGCAAAATATTGGATGCATGCAAACATGTTGAATGTCAACGGTCAGAAAATGAGTAAATCATTTGGTAATTACTTTTTACCAAAAGAAATCATTGAAGGGACGACCAATTTATTTAAAAAAGCATATCCTGCAAATGTACTTCGATTCTTTATGATGCAAGCGCATTACCGTAGCACACTTGACTTTACAGAGACAGCATTAGACGCCGCTGAAAAAGGTTTTTCTCGTTTAACAGATGGATTGAATTTAATTGAAAAATTGAATGTTTCAGAATCGTCTTCATTTGATGTTCATGCTTTAGTTGACAGTTTTTATGCAGCGATGAACGATGATTTCAATGCACCAATCTTAATCGCCAATTTGTTTGAAGCCGTTAAACAAATTAACCTCATCAACGATGGAAATGCTACAATTTCTAAATCCGACAAAGATTTACTTGAAACAGAAATGAAAGGATTTGTTTTCAATGTACTTGGACTTGAAATTGCTTCATCAAACAATGATTCTAAACTTAAACCTGTAATGGAATTGGTTTTGGATCTTCGTCAACAAGCACGAGCCAATAAAGACTGGACAACATCCGATAAAATCCGTGATGGTTTAGCTGCTGCAGGAATTGTGGTAAAAGATGGAAAAGACGGAACGACGTGGAGTTAAAAATAAAAATCCCCTAGATTCAAGACTTAGGGTTTAATTCAGCAATGCATTTACAAAATCCCTAATCCCAGTCCCAGTGCAATTATTAATAAGAATACGGCTGTAAGAATTTGTATAAGTTCCATTGTTACTTTCTTCAATAACTTGTTACCCAAGTAAGCTCCCATAATTGCTGAAAGTGTCGCCCAGACAACCAATTCAAGGTTTTCGAAGAGTCCTGCTTTTTCGAAACGAGTTGCGTAGACTCCCAAACGAGTGAAATCTACAAAAGTTGAAACAACAACTGCAGTTCCAACCAGCGATTCTTTTGTTAAACCGACCTTTAAAAGGAATGCGCTTCTCAAAGCTCCTTGATTTCCCGATAATCCTCCGAAGAACCCACTCAAAAGACCTCCTAAGATTAGTTTATCCTTTCCAAAATTCAGTTTTTTGAAGTAGGGAATGAGATCCATGCCAGCAAATAGAATGAGTAAAATGGAAACCATGAATTTAATGGGATAAACCTCATAGTGATTGCCAAAGGCATCATAAGAGAATAGGGGAGTGGAGTTGGTAATATTCAGTAATACTAATGAACCCAAAAAAGCCGCTAGGATCGCGGGAATTCCAAATTGCATCAAAACGTCTTTGTTCGCGTTTCGACCAACCAAAATAAGTTTGAAAACATTATTGAAAAAGTGAACAATCCCTGTCAGTGCTATGGCTAATTCAACCGGAAAAAATAACATAAAAACGGGAGTTAATATGGTTCCTAGCCCAAATCCAGAAAAGAATGTCAAGATTGCAGTCGCAAAAGCGGTAATTGAAATAATTGCAATTTCCATTCGTGAGATTTTAGTTTAAGAAAACCAAATTGTTGAAGCTATAATTTTCTGAAGCAGCAAAAAACAAAATTCTGGATGGTTCCAAACGGTGTAGGATGATCAACATAGAGACAATCGATCTTTTCAAATTCATTTTCGAAGCAACTTGATAATGATTTATCCGAATACTGTTTAATTTCAATACCACTGCATTTTTAGGTCCTTTTTCTGAAAATGTGCCAATCATTAAAAAACCGTTTTTATTGATGTAAGAACAAGCTTTGTTAACGTATGATTCAATGTCCTTATTTTCAGTCAAAAAGTGAAATGCAGCTCGATCATGCCAAAAATCGTATTTTTCTGTAGGATAAAAATCCAAAACGTCGTCAACAACACAGTTTACAGACTTTGCCTTATTGCCCAGTCTGTACTTCGCGCGTTCAATAGCGGACTCTGAAATATCCAATACCGTTAGGTCCATAAATCCCAATTCCAGCAGGTGATCGACTAAAAAGCTATCTCCTCCACCAATATCAATGATTTTGGAATTTTTCGTCATTCCGAATTTAAGAATGAAATCCAATGAAGTTTGAGGTGTTGGTTGATACCAGCTAACATCCTTTAATTCCTTTGTTTGATATATGGTTTCCCAGTGTTTCTTACGATCGAATTCTTCCATAATGATCTTTATTTTTAAAGCTTAGGAATAATTTTTTCAAGAGAGATACCACGTGAACCTTTTAATAAGATCGATTTATTTTCAAGTAAGTGAGCAGATAGAAATGACTCTAAATCTTGGATGGAATCAAAACCTTTTGAGTTAACCTCCTTGAAAATTCTCCCAACTGTCAGATAGCTTAGTTGATTTTCCTCACAATAATCAATTATTTTTTGATGCTCGTGAATTGAATCCGTTCCTAGTTCGAGCATATCACCTAATATGGCGATTTTATTCAGTTGGGTGTTAGACACAAAGCTCTCAAGTGCGCTGCGCATACTGGATGGATTGGCATTATAGCAATCGACGATGAGTGTGTTTTTCTCAGTCTTCATTACTTGAGAGCGATTGTTTGTAGGTGTATAGGATTCAATCGCCTTGTTGATTAGTTCTGAAGGTATACCAAATTGAACTCCAAAACTGATTGCGGCTAAAAAATTATAAAAATTGTAGGACCCAACGAGCTTAGTCTGTATTTCAGGGGATTCATAATTGTCAGATTTCCATTTTAGAACAACAAATGGATTCAATTGGATCAGCTCTCCTTTGAGGTCTGCCAATCCTTTTGTTCCGTAACTAAATTTAAAAGGAATTCTAGAACATTGTTTCGAAATGACTTCATCATCTGCATTATATACAACAAAACCATTCTCTTTTTCAATGAAATTAAAAAGTTCTGTCTTAGTTTTTATAACCCCTTCCAAGGTTTTGAATCCCTCTAGGTGGGCTTTTCCAATGTTCGTGATAATTCCATAATTAGGTTCGGCAATTTCTACCAATTCTTGAATGTCACCAGGTTTGTTGGCTCCCATTTCTATGATTGCCAATTCATGGGACTTTTCAATAGATAATAACGTCAGGGGAACACCAATGTGGTTATTCAAATTTCCGATTGTACAGAGTGTTTTATATTTTTCTGAAAGAACAGAATTAATTAATTCTTTTGAGGTGGTTTTCCCATTACTGCCCGTAATTCCAATAACCGGAATCTGAAATTGTTTTCGATGAAAATTCGCAAGTTTTTGAAGAAAAACCAATGAGTTGGAAACATAAAATATGTTTTTATCATCAGCGTATTCTTTTTCATCTACGATAGCAAATTTTGCACCTGTTTGAATAGCCTCTTTGGCGAATGAATTTCCATTGAAGTTGGCGCCTTTCAATGCAATAAAAAGACTATCTTTTTTGATGTTGCGGGTATCCGTGCAAACACCGGAAGAATCATAGAATAATTCGACTAATTTTTCCATGAGCAATATTAAAAAAAAAGCCCGACTTAATCGGGCTTCTAATTTGAATTATTGTTTCTTTCTATTGGGTCTCGAACTACCGACTCGATCCATTGCACATCGGAACCCGATCATTGCGGAGGATTGATCTTCACGTAAGTATCTGCGATTACCTGGAGACATCCAATAAGCGCGATCAGCCCATGAACCACCTTTATAAACCCTTGACTGATCAGATATGAGCGTGACTGGATCACCACTTGTTCCTTCAGCAAGATCATTACCCATTAGGTCTTTGTTTTCATGTTTGTTTTGATACATAACTTGTTTCGGATCTCTGATTCCATTATTGATGTCTTCAATTCTCTTCTTATTATTATAGTATATTGAGGATTCTAAGTCACCATCTAAATAATCAATATAATCATCTTTGCGATAATTCAAACGATCCTTATTTTCTTCAATTGTTACATTTCTCCATCGCTGATTCCCTTTTGTTTCAGTAACAAATTCAGTCAAGCCATTACGTAGATTCATAATCCAAGTTGTAATGTTCGGATCTTGGTCATAGTTATTGAATTTCCAAGCAAGGTAATGGTCAAAATCTGCCTTACCAAAACTTTTTCCCGTTCCAAAAATTGTGAAGGCTTCTCCTTCGGCAACAGTTCCGTCAGTATTTATTTTTTGAACTGAGCCCAAGAACTTGTCGGAATTATCAGGCGCCATACCTGGTCTAAAGTCGCCTAGATTAAAGACTCTGGAATTATGTTTAACAGCACCAAAAAGAGCAACTTCTAAATAATGTGAAGCTTTAGTTTCGTTCCCTTTTGTTTGAAGATAAATAGCTGTATCGAGAATAGCGTTGATATCATCAAGAACTGTAAACTGGATACTATCGTTTTTGCTGAAAGATTGAAAATTGGCTAGATAGTTGGCGCTAGGTGAGTTGTATTTATACTTTTTAGCGTCTTGTCTCGAGTTTATTTGAACCTTGGAAGCAGTGGAATTAACAAAAGCTCCTTTCGTATCAATTTCTTTATCAGCACTTTGAAGATTACCAACTGTTAATTTTACAGTGTAAACACCTGGTGTAGCGGTCAATAATTTAATTACTGTATCCCCGTCTGCATCTGTTTTTGATTCTTGAACAAGTGTAGCACCAGACACTTTGGATAAATCCCAATTTATTTGTGCTGTAGCACTTTTCAATTTACCCTTGTCTCCAGTCAAATAAACGGTATCACCTTCAACTTTTACTTGAAAGTCAAGTGCATTTGATTTCGGTTTACCATAGTTAGTAGTATACTTTTTATTTAAATCGAGCGAATTTTTAGTGTTTGCAAGATATAAAACACGCGCGTATTCATTGACAAACTCCTTCATTCCATATACATCATACAAATTTTCATTGGCCTTCACAGGTTTATCATAAAGACCGTCTGGAACTTTCATTTGCGTTTTGTAAACGTTTCCTCTAAATGGCATAAACTCTGCAAAAACCTCACTTGACATCGGTCTGTAAACATCCATTACCCACTCGGAAACATTACCAGCCATGTGATAAAGACCATAATCATTTGGCCAGAAATCATCAACTCGAACAGTAATATCACCTCCGTCGTTGAGATTACCTGCAATGCCCATCACGTCACCCTTTCCTCGCATGAAATTTGCTTGAATTGCACCAGCAAATTGTTGCTCTTCTTGACGAACATAATGACCATCCCACGGATAAATTCTTCTTTCGCTAATATTTTCCGAACTTGGGTCTAGGTTTCCTTTTAATCCGAGTGCTGCAAATTCCCATTCTGCCTCGGTAGGAAGACGGTAGTTTGGCAAAAGTATTCCATCTTCCATTTTAACTGGTCTTGAACCTAATCTGGAATTTTGAGCATCAGCGTAAACAGGGTCAAAGTTCTCTAATTGATAAGGATCTCTTGGAATCGGTCTTTTCGTTTTTGGATCAAGAATTGGTTTTTGATTTTCTTCACCACTCAAGGTATATCCTCCTTTTACACTTACGTTACCACTTTTATCTGCTGTGGGCTGTTTTCCTGTCTCAATCATGTATGTACCATTCAAATAGTTTTCGGTACTAAACATATTTTGAGGACTAGATCCCCATTTGTCAAATTTCGCCTTGTCTTGATTGGCCGCACCAACATCTCCACCATCTTCAACGGACATATCCGCAAAGTGCCACTTAATAATTCCCTCTCGAACCAAAATCGCCTCATTTACCCGATCAGTTCTCCACTTACAAAAATCGTTTGCTTGCAACCATGAAACACCAACAACTGGATAATCACGATAAGAAGGGTGTCTAAGGTAATAAGAAACATATTTTTCTCTGTAGCTAAGTGGATCTCTCCAAGCCAAAGTATCAGGTAAACACTTTTTATAAACATGTGGATAGGATTTATAATATACCCTTTTCATCCAGTACATATACTCTAACCAATGGAAATTAGTAACCTCAGTTCGATCCATATAAAAAGAAGCAACCGAAACCCGAGCAGACCTTGCATTCCAGTCAAACATCACATCTTGTTCAGTTTGCCCCATCGTAAATGTACCTCCCTCAATGAGAACCAAACCTGGTCCAGTTTCTTGCTCCTTGGCGTCGAATTTCTCGAAACCACCGTTTTGATAGTCGTTGTAATTCCAACCTGTTGCGGTGGAACGATCCTTTGCACAGGATACGACTATCGCTATTCCGGCCAGCATTAAAAATGCGTTTTTAAAAGCTCTTATTTTCATGACTTTACGA
>JBIIVA010000258.1:0-2666 GCA_044339705.1 Crocinitomicaceae bacterium | reverse complement strand
ATGATGACCACATCTTCTGAAGTCAATTCTTCGAAAGGAATGAGTTGTTTTCCGTCCGTATCTTGAAGAAATGTTAGTCCGTTCTCCAATAAGTCCTTGTTCACATCAGGATTATGGATCATTTGACTCAACAGAAAAATTCGTTTTCCAGGATTTTCTGCAATTGCTTTGTAGCTTCTTTCGATTGCATTTTCTACTCCATAACAAAATCCAAAATGACGTGGAATCAAAAAAGAAATTTTTCCGAAATCCAATCGCGTAGGGGAGAAGTTTTGTTTTCTTGGATCGTCCAATTTTCTTTTCGCCTTTACTTTACCAATAACGGGAGACCGATAGAATTCAGGAATATCGAATTGCTTCATGGGGTAGAAACGCTTTTTTAGCTGTAATTGTTTAATTAAGAACCACAACCAACGCAATCGATGCGACTGTCCATTGGCTTTACACCTTTCAATTTCATTTCTAAATTATGAATTTGATCCTTCAAATCCATATCGGAAAACATATCGCCGGTCAATTGAGACTTTAATTGCTCGATTTGCTGTTCTAAAGTAATTTCTGGGTTCATAAGCAAGATTTTCTTTCAAAATTCTAAAAAATCATTCCGACAATTAAAGTTAACTGATAAGAGTTTTGAAGATAGTTATTAACGGTTACGACTCACAATTAATCTCACTCATAAACTCATCCAAAAAACGAATCATTCGATCGTGACGAATTTGAGCGATTTCTTTTGCAGTTTGCGTTTCCATTCGATCTTTCAATAAGAGCAATTTCTCGTAAAAATGATTAATGGTATGTGTTTTTGCGTTGAAATAGGCTTCCTTCGAATCGTGTAAAACCGGTGAAACATCATCCAAATAAATCGCTTGATTTATGCTTCCACCATAAGCGAAAGCTCGAGCAATTCCAATTGCTCCAATGGCATCCAATCTGTCTGCATCACGAACAATTTTCCCTTCTAATGAGGTTTCTATATCTTCAACCAAAGCTCCTTTGAACGAAACAACTTTTACTACATCAGAAACGGAATTCGCCAGTTCTTCTGTTCCACCAAAATCAATGATTACTTGTCGAGCGTCTTGCCAACCAGAGTCAAAATTTCCACCGTTATATTTGTGATCTGAAACATCGTGAAGTAAAGCCGCCAATTCAATTATCTCGCGATTGCCTCCTTCAATTTCTTGCAGATGTAAAGCCATGTTGTAAACTCTTAAAATGTGTTGCCAATCGTGACTTCCTTCCTGGTTTTTGAATTGATTTTCAATCTGATTCCTGATGTTTTCGATTAAATTCGACATCAAACTAAAGCTTTAGAACTTTGGTTGTATACGTTTGATTTTCAGACTTTAAAATAATAAAGTAATATCCACTTTTGAGAAAATTAAGATTGATTGTTTTATTTGTCGTTTCAAAAAGTGGTTTTCCGTTTAAATCATAAATTGAAATTGACTCTACATTCTTATCTGATTCAATTTGAATAACATCACTAAATGGATTTGGATAAACCTTGAAATCTGTCACAGATGATTCAATTAAGCTAGTTGCATCTTCTCCACGAATTTGAAAATCATCAAGATACAGTTTAAATCCATCATAGGTTCTTAAGACAAAAGCAATGTAAACAAGAGAATCATTCAATCCCAAATTACTCAAATTAACTTCCCGTTCTGTCCACTCAAAATTCTCTTGTTCAACGTTCCCAATTGTATCAGTGAAACTTGCATGAGAGTTATCTGTTGTTGAGAGTAGAACTAAGTAATCATCTGGAAATGAGGGGTCATGCGATTTAGCTTTCCAAGTCAAGTAATTACCAAATGATGACAACGTAATTTGAGGTGTAATTAACCAGCGATCAGCAGAATCAAGTGTTTCAAAATAGGATGTTGAAGCTGCTACAAGGTTTGAAATGCTATCTGGATCCTGAAGAGAAATCCAAGCGTTTTGCCCAATGAAATCGGTCATTGCAGAGTTTGGAGTATTTCCATCATTGTTAACGATGGAATAATTCGAAGGAATTCCCAATTGAAAATCAGTTGACAAAAGCGTGATTTGGGAATTCCCAATTTGGAAAAACAAAAGGAAAAAATATAAAACTGATAGTTTATTCATAGAGCAAAAATAGCTTTATTCGACCAATGAAATAAGAATATCCTGGAATTCTTGGTAAAAAGCGTCAAATTCAATCAATCGATCTTTGAAAAATTGATGAATTGTTGGCCAATCTTCATCCATGTAAAAATTCACATTTTCCAATTCCCAAGAAATGCGCCCGATTTTCATTCCTTCGGAGTTAATAAATGATTCATCCCATTTAGTTGGATGTTTCATTGTTGCTTCTAAAACTTTTTTCAACTCACCTAGTTGTTCCCAAAAAATGGCTTGAATGCCTTCATCTTTGAATTGAATATCGTAGCAAACTGCAGTTAGTTTTCCATTAGAAATCAATCGAAGGTAGGTGTTTTTTACTTCTGTAGGATAGGTGGCCCAATTAACTCTCCGTCCAGATGACGAAAAATTCTTTCGCATGACTTCCTTGAAGGCAGCCCAGAACAAAACATTTCGTTCTTTTCGCGCTTCTTTGGATAGCATGGACTATTTATTTCCTTTAGCGTGATCGGCTAAAAATTGTTGTAAACCAATATCAGTAAGTGGATGTTTGGCTA
>JBIIVA010000082.1:0-10367 GCA_044339705.1 Crocinitomicaceae bacterium | reverse complement strand
CATATTTTTGTTCGATAGCCAGTAAAGAATCATCTTCTTCGTTGCAGTCATATTGGCATATTCGTATATGCCTTAATGAACTGCGCCTAGATTCTAATCCTTTTCTGACTTTTTCAGCAGACCCTAATTACCGCATTCTTAATCCTAAACCCTTACTTTTTATGCAAATGACTTGGCAGTTAGGAAGAATAAAGGAATGATTTTTATCAGTTTTTTTAAAGCATCACAATCATGTATTTTTAAATTCTAGATCATTTTTCCTGAAACGGTTCATAAGGAACTTTGTAGAAAAATGAAAACTATGAGAACAACTATCACAAATGAAATGGAATTCAATCGTTTTGGATTTATTTCTGCAATCATTTTAATTGTTGGCTGCCTTGGTGGTCTTACGGTTGGAATGGGCGCGATTGAAAATACGCTAGCTTTAATAGCTGTAGTAATACTCACCATGATTACTTTGAGCTTTTTACTTGCTGTAACCCCTATGCGATGGATAATAATTGCAGCTTCTGCAAGTGTAATCGTGGATATATTTTTGTTGGCATTTTATATTTTTAGTTAACCGATTTAATAGCGAATGAATTTTTTGCTAACAAGAATGTTTAGATCACTTTGTTCACTATTCGCAGTTATGCGTTGAAAAGTTGAATTAAAATCCTAGAATCCTTAAGTAACTATTCGACCTCTTCGAAATCATCAAAGTTGTCTGTTTTTCTTTTACTCTTGCCACTTCGAACAGAAGAATTTATTTCCAAAAATGCTTTTCCAGAAATGATATACATGATGGCATTCAACATTTTAAATAACATACCTAACAGAAAAAAGAAGCCAATAATCTTGAAAACAAATCCAATCAGCACGGTTGTTTCCAAATCAATGATGCTTTCATGAAACCAATTGGCGATAGTATTTGAAGCATATTGCGGAAAATACAACAGAGAAATAAATACAACGACTGAAGTGATGATAAGTATTATTTCGGCTCGCACATTAAATCCCTCATGGAACAAATCCTTTCCCATTGTCCCAAACATCTTGATTTGTTTTTGCTTTTGCTGAAATTTACCTATGAAATACATTAACAAAACAATTGCTGTTGGTAATAGATTATCCAGTGAAACAACCTGTTGATTGATATCCAAGCAAAATAAAAAAGTGACATTCACAAGAAATAAATATTTGATGGATTTTAAGAGGTAGACTTCAACAATCGTTCTCGATTTTCCTCCTGTAAGCATTTTCAATAACAGGTCAATGAAAAACCACAAGAATCCATATATGGAGAATAGGACTCCGAGACGAAAAATAAGATTTATTAGTTCCATTTATTTGGGTTGAATTAAATATTCTTTTGGCGAAGGGGGCGTATTGTAAGGATTAAATTCAAACGAAACAACCCTTGCTTCAATTCGCCTGTTTTGTTGATGCAAAAATTCGAAGAGTTCAATATTTGTATTTTTGAAATGGTCAATATAAGTTTCGCTCAAGCGGATCTTTTGATCTGAGTTCGGATCTTTTATCAACGCAGGCTCTGTTTCTCCTTTTCCAATCGGGATTATTCTTCTCCCATCGATGCCTTTTTGTAGTACTAAATAAGTGTAAACTGCTTTGGCTCGGTTTTCTGATAATTTCATATTTGCCTGTTCATCTCCTCTTGAATCGGTATGAGATTCCAATTCAACGATCATTCCTGGGTATTTGTTTAATAAATCTGCGATCGCATTGAGTGAATCGTAATCAGTTGCGCTCGCGAAATTCCAGGAGCCAAATTCAAATTGAACTTCAGGCAGTCGAAAAAAAGTATTTAGTATTGGTTGAGGTTCATTTAATTCGGTGGTTTTACTGATTTTTTGTCCATGCGCATCTGTTACTTCAACTTGATAAATTCCTTTTCGAATTTTGAATAAATCTTTAACCATACTTCCATTCGACCATTTATATTGAAACGGTGGATTTCCCGAAATAATTGATAATTCAATCATTCCATCATTTCCATTGAAAAACGAAACATCTTTCTTTGTTAATTCAATTGATAGAACTTCCGGAACTTTGATTTCGGCAGAATAGATGTCCGTATCCCTCCCATTTCTGCTACTAGACCAAAAAACTTTCCTTCCAACTTGCGTTAAATAAGCTTCGAATGATGACGTATTTATCGCATTACCCAAATTCAGGGGATTACTCCATTTGTTGGAACTTTCATTTCGTGTGCTGTAGAATAAATCATAATTACCAAAACCAGGTAATCCATTACTCGAAAAATACAGCGTGTCCGCTTTTTCACTTAAATAAGGAGCAATTTCATCTTTGGAGGAGTTTATTTCGAGTTTTTTGGGAACGGACCAAACGTTATCTTTAAACTCTACTAAGAAAAGGTCTTTACCACTTGAACTATTTTTAGACTCTGCAGAAAAAACGATTGTTTTCTGATCTCCTGAAATTGAAAACCCAAAAATGGATCCTTGAAATCCTTTGAGATTGAGGTCAAATGATTTGGGTTTTTTCCAAGCTCCATATTGATCGACTGAGGAATAGGCAAGTCCTTTAAATAAAGTTGATTTTCTGCTATAAGAATTCACTAAAAAAGCAGTTTTACCATCCTGTGAAAGTGCAAGCAAACTATTGTTCATTTCATTATTTAAATCCGCCACATTTTCAGCTCGATTCCATTCACCTTTTGCGTCTAGTTCAGATTTCCAAATGTCTTGATCGTTTTCTCCACCTAAATTTTTAGGATCAAAAGTGCGAACAAAATAGAGTTCTTTTCCATTCGAGGATAAAACGGGAGTGGTTTCCTCAGCAGTTGAATTAATGAACGATGGAAGTTTTTTAGGTTCAGTTAATTGAAGTTGACAATTACTACTAAAATACGAAGTCACAAGTAGACTAGCCAGCAAAAAAAGCTTCATTTTGAAAAGCGATATCGCAGAATTAACTCATGCCCCCCATTGCTTACGTTTCGCAATTTGTTTATCGCAAAATCCAGCGAGTAACCCAGTCTAAACTTATCATTGATATCAAATCCACCTGTAATTCCCAAAGCCGATTTGTGGCGATAGATGATTCCTCCGAATAGATTTTCACCAAAATTAGCCACAACAGAAACTTCAGTAGATAAGGGTGCAGGTTGCATTTTTTTAAGAAGTAAAACAGCACTCAGTGATAATTCATCATTGATAATATATCGATAACCAGAGGTTAAAAATAGATGAGGTGTTGTTTGAAAACTAGCCGTACTATTTCCAAATTGAACAGCGTCTCCGATTAAATTACAGGCTGAGGCGCCGATAAAAAAATCACTATAATAAATGGCTCCCCCAAGTCCAATGGTCAAACGAGAACTGTTTGTGCGACCGCTAATAAATTGATCATATGCTTCATCGCCTCCTTGATAACTGAGTGATGGGTCAGTAAGGTTGGCAACGATAGCTCTTGAGGCGTCAAAGGAGTTGTTTGCAAGGCCAATTTTTATTCCTCCGGAAAGCTTTACTTGTTTTGTCAGCTTGTAGTGAGCAGCGTATAAACCATTGAGTTGGAATGTTCCAAAGGCACCATATTTATCCAATGAAACAAGTGTTCCAAAGGCGTGAGAGAATTTTTGTTTTTCATCTTTATTCGTTTCCGGTATCTCTTTGCTGATTGGAATCGATGGATTAGGAGTTTCTTTTACTTTATTTTTAATCCGTTGAGCATACAAACCGAAAGCACTGCGCGGTTCATCGCCAAATCCAAGCATCTGCCATCGACCACCTACATGCATCTCCTTCTCATCTTGTAAACCGATAAAGGAAGGATTAAACAACGCTTGATTTTGAGCAAACTGCGAATATTGAGGAAGTTGCTGTGCATTTATCCATATAGAAAGCCCACACAACAAGAAGGTAATAATTTTCTTTTTCATTCTTTAAGAATTAAGGTTACGAGACCATTTAATGGCTCAATTGAATGGTCATCCGAACGTTGAATCAGATAATAGTATGTTCCAACCGGTAAAATCGCCTCTTTGAATTTACCATTCCATGGTGATTCGTTATAGTTCCCCTTTTTTGATTCGAATATCGGTTCACCCCAACGATTAAAAATCCAAACGATGTTTTCAGGATACAATTCATCCAATTGAGAAATATTCCATGTATCGTTATCCCCATCAGAATTAGGGGTAAAGGCCGTTGGAATGATCAGATTGCAATCATTTATATCTATTAAAACACTCGCTGCCGGACCTTCGCAATTATTGACTGTTAACGTTGCATAATAGGTTTGTGAATTTTGGGTTGAAGGCAACAAATCCGGATTGTTTCCAATGAAATCGGTTAAATTGGAATCAAGATACCAACTGACAACACCATTCGCATTGGATATGGAAAGTGCTTCGGAAAAATCATTTCGACAGTATGCTGTTTTACCAGTTATATCAGGAAGCAAAGGCGCATCGTCAATGGAAATCGTTTGAGATCCTGAAATGCTATTTGAACAATACGCATCAGAGATTGAGTCTAATTGGTATGTCCCCAAGGCATTTCCAAGAGAAATCGGGCTTGAAACTGCACTATCTAAAATTTGTGGATTTCCATTAAACGAATAAAAAACTGACCAATTTGGTGTGCCAGTAGCTGATAATGTTAATGGAGCAAATACGCCTAAATCACATAGGTATTCACCCCCATTAAAAGATTGAAGATTGGGAAGAGGTCGTACATGAATAAGGAAGGTGTCAGGTATGTACTGCCCGCAAACTTGAGCACTATAAGTTATTTGATAAGGCCCAACACTAGTTCCACTGCTCAGGGTCACAACACCCGTCAAATTATCAATATTCAATCCGGATTGAACGACATTGTAAATCCCACCTGAAACGTAATCAGGTCCAGTTGTAGGACTGACTGGAGGGTCGTTGAGGCATAAATTGGCCGGGTATTCAAGCCCGAAATCCGGATTTTCAGTCTTCATGGTTACAGAAACAGAGGCCGAACAGTTGTTGGGCGTTTTGAATACCAAGTCATCAATTGAAAAACTATTACCTTGCGCGCTAAACGTTTTATTGACAAGTTTGATTTCTGCTAGGGTATCCGAATTTGAGTTCCAGTTAGAAAAGTATTGGTTCCAAACACATATTTGATTGATTGCGAGATGTGTTGAAACAAGCACATTATTTATAAAAACTTGAATTTCGGCCGGATTCGAGAGTTCTAGGGTTTGTAACCAAAATGAAAATTCGTAGGTTTTGTTAGGTTGAACGGCAACTTTTTGTTTCCAAACTACATCAGTTCCCGCATTGTAAGTTGAACCGCATGCAACAAGCATCTGACCTGTACTATTTCCTAACGTATGATCGATGCAATTTCCCAAGACAGGATTCCATGAACTTGCGTTTGAAACAATTCCATAGGTTCTATTTAGACCGGTTGGATTTGTAACTTTTAATTGGTATTCTGACAGAAAACCGATACCTCCGAATTCAAAATCACCGTTATAAATCAAGTTGATATTGTTTGCTTGAGAAGTTGCTGTGTATGTTGTAGAAATATTTGGGGAAACTTGGATGCTAGGTTGATTCGTAATGGTTAACTCTAAATCATTTGGAGAGGATGTCCATGTGTAAGCACTTTCACCATTATTTGCTGTGAAACTTAAAATGCTATTCGGACAAACAATCGTATCATTTTCATTTATGGTTATCGGTGATTGATTTGATAAAGAAATTGCACTAAGTGAATCTATAAGTCCTGTTGCATCTTGGATTCCAATCGTATAGTTTCCAGTTGCAAGACCTGATAATATTCCTGTGGTATTTATAAGTGTATCAATTTGTGATCCTGCACCAAAGGTAAAAGGCTCAACTCCACCTGTGGGATAAATAAAGATGACACCTGAGTTTTCCTCTGAACAATTCGGTTTGGTAATGGAATAATTAAATGAAAGAGGTTTGTTTTCAAATAAAGACATGTCGTCAATGGCAAAATCATTTCCCACATTACTCGTATTATTATTGAAAAGTTCAATATTGATACACGCATTGGAAGCCGTAAAAGTATAACGTACTTGAACCCAACCAATATTTGGAAGTGGAGCTAATGTCGTTCCAAAATCCAAATTAACGTTTGAAGCATTTGTAAATGCAACATTGATATCTGCTAGTTCGCTATTCCCAGACACGCCATTCGTAACCGTTCGAATCCAATAACTAAAGGTATATGAGTTACCAGGAATAAGATTACATAAACCCAAACCACCCTCTCCGGCTTTCCAAAATCGCTCTTGATTACCTAATGTATTTCCATCAAATACAAGCATCAAGCCGGAACCACTTGTATGATCACCAGAACTGAGAAAGGAAATGGTGTTGATCGTTTGTGGATTATCAACAATAGCGAAATTGCCTGGGGCAGTAGAACCTGAATAAGGCGGCGCTAATGAAATATAGCCTGCGCCGTCAGTTGCAAAACCATAACCTGAAACTCCATATTCGAATGTTCCGTTATTAAGTAAATTCTGTCCGTGAGATACAACAGCTTGTATCAAAAAAAATATAAGTGATAACCTTTTCAATTCATTCAATTTTTCAAGCTAAAATTCGAAATTAGAATCGTTGGATTTAATTAAAAAATTGGTAGGTTATCTTCAACAGAAAGTTAAAAACTTTTGAGTGCTTATTTTTGTTAATTCTATGTTAGCCAAATGCGTCTCCTCTGTAAAAGATTAATCCAAACACTTGCATGGCGGATCCATGGAAACTTGAACCCAATTTAATTTTGTTTTAACCTCCGAATGTGTTTTCGTGCTCAACATAACTCCTTGAATGTCGAATTTTTTTAGTTGCTTCATTTCGAAAATCTTAGGTTCCACCGAGCCAATCGGGTTATCATAAAAATCCATTTCTTCTAAATTGGTACAATAAAAGAGGTTTCCTGAAATCACATTGATTTGGTTCCGAGAAAAAATAAGTTTTTTGAGATTTACTAAACGAGAAATGACTAAAGGAACCGTTTCAAAATCGTTACGATCTAAATTCAGTAACTCCAACTTTTTGAATAAATCCAAACTATCTGGAAGACTGTTCAACCGATTTTTTTCTAAATGCAATTCCCTCAAATTCCTAAATTTCCACAACTCATTCGGAAGTTCTGTCAACTTGCTTTTTGCCAAAGTAATCACATAAATTGTATCTGGATTGGCATTCAAAACTTCTTCTAAACGATAAATTTTATCGGAAGTGTTTTGCGCATTAAGGCTTGACCAAAGGAAGATTAAAATACTGACGACAAACAACTTCATCATTCGAAATAGCCTTTTTTAATTCATCTAAGTTAGCGAATTTCTGCTCATTTCTGATATGCTTCTCTAAAAACAAAGTTATTGGTCTATCATAAATTTTATTATCAAAGTTGAAAATAAACACTTCCAAACTTTTTTCTTCGGTTTGATTAACCGTTGGTTTTGTTCCAATGTTCATAACACCGAAATGCATTTCATCGTTAATTTTCACTCGAACAGCATAAACACCATTTACTGGGATCAACTTTAAATCGGAATCAACCTTCACATTCGCAGTAGGAAAACCGAGCGTTCTACCCAACTGATTTCCTTTAACAACAATCCCGGAAATTTCATACGATCTAGATAAAAATAGTTTTGCCGTTTCCACATCACCACGCAGCAGATTATCTCGAATTTTCGTTGAACTGATGTTGATTTCATCAATCGACTTAGCTGAAATTTCAATAACCTCAAAGTCGTATTGCCTCGAAACAGATTTTAAAAATTCAATATTTCCCTCACGATTTCGTCCAAATTGATGATCGTATCCGATGACAATTTTTTTCGCCTTAAGATTCCCAACTACAATTTGTTCAACAAACTCAGTAGCTGATAATTCAGAAAATTCCTTTGTAAATGGAACTAAAACGACATTTTTTAAATTAAATTTCTCCAAAACGTGAAATTTCTCATCCAGTGTTTGAATCAATTTCACACCATGATTTTCAGGAAACAAAACAATGCGAGGATGCGGGTCAAAAGTCAATAGAACCGATTCACCGCCAATTTTCTCTGCTTCTAAGTTAAGCTGCTCAATGATTTTTTGATGCCCTAGGTGCACACCATCGAAGGTTCCTATTGTAACAACCGGATTCTTAATTTCCCCCAAAGATTCTATTCCTTCAAAAATTCGCATCAGCTATTTCGGTTTGCAAAATTAGTCAATTGAATCTAGTATCTTCGTATAAATTTTTATCATGAATAAACGTTACATAAAATCATTTTTTCTAACCATATTTTTCATTTCTTCCATTCTTCGCGCTGAGGAAGGAATGCTCATCCCATCGCTGATTTCTGCTTTTGAGTCGGATATGAAAGCCAAAGGAATGAAGTTGTCTGCAGATGATATTTACAGCATCAACAAAACCAGTTTAAAAGACGCTATTCTTCAATTTGGAGGTGGCTGTACGGCTGAAATCGTCTCCAATCAAGGACTTTTGTTGACCAATCACCACTGTGGGTATTCGTTTATTCAGTCCCATTCTTCACTCGAAAAAGATTACTTAAAAAATGGTTTTTGGGCGAAAAACAACTCGGAAGAATTAGTGAATCCGGGTTTGACAGCCACTCGCATCGTTCGAATAGAAGATGTTACAAATGCCGTTTTTTCTGGAGCAAGTTCTAAAAATGATTTGGAAACAATTCAAGCAAACATTAAAAAATTGACCGCAGCCGCGTTGCTCGGAACGCATTACGAAGCTGAAATTAAGCCATTTAATTACGGAAACGATTATTACATGATGGTAAAAGAAACGTTTTTAGATATTCGTTTGGTTGGAACTCCACCTAATTCCATTGGTAAATTTGGTGGAGATACAGATAATTGGGTGTGGCCTCGTCATACAGGAGATTTTTCCGTTTTTAGAATTTACGTAGGAAAAGATAACAAGCCATCCGCTTTTTCAAAAGACAATGTTCCCTATCAACCTTTGCATTCGCTCCCAATTTCGTTTAAAAACAGAAAGGTGGGAGATTTTACAATGGTTTACGGATTTCCCGGACAAACTGAGCAACACGTGGTTTCGTCGTATTTGAAATTTATCATTGAAAAAGAACGCCCAGCTCGCATTCACATGCGCGATTTGTCCTTGAATGTGATCGATGCAGCCATGAAAGCTTCGGATTTAACGCGAATTCAATATTCAGCTAAACAAGCTTCCATTGCTAATGCTTGGAAAAAATGGATAGGACAAATTGATGGGCTAAGAACCTTGGATGCAGTAAACGTTAAAATTGCACAGGAAAAAGCGTACATCGAAATGGCTAAAACTAAAGTAGAATGGAAGAAATACGCAGAAGTGGTTGACAAAATGAATGCCTTGGTTGCTGCGAAATCGGAATTGGAATTTCAATATGCCATGGGTGCAGAGTATTTCTCTTATGGTCCTGAATATTTTAAATTGGCTCGAGCATTAAATGACTTAATAACCAATTACTCAAAATACAAAGAGAAAGGTGAACTTAAAACTGTTATTGAAAAATTAAAAACGGGAGCCGACGGGTTCTTTAAGAATTATGACGAGAAAGTTGACCGACAAATTTTTGAGTTATTGACTTTTGAATATTTGAAACATATCAATCAGCTTCAGAATTACAAAAATGAGACAGGTGTTAAAGCTTTGGCGGATGTCATTTATTTAAAATCTGTTTTAACAAATAAAGAACGTTATCTTGTTTTTCTTGAGAAATTCAATGAAAAAAGTCTTGCTAAACTTAAAAAAGATTTCGGATTCAATTTTTACAACGGTCGAATTTCAATCTTTCGAAACGATGTGATTCCGGCTTTTCAGAATTACACTTCAGAAATGACAGGATTACTTCAACTATACGTTGAAGGAAAACTCGCCATGTTTCCAAATAATAAACATTGGCCGGACGCAAACTCAACCTTGCGAATAACCTACGGTCAATTGGAAGGGTCAGCACCTACCGATGGAATGATGTACACGGAACATACGACACTAGATGGAATGATTGCTAAATATTACTCTGGAAATCCGGATATGGAATTGTTGCCGCGTATGTTGGAATTGTACAAGGCGAAAAATTATGGCCCTTATGCACAAGGGGATGAATTGTGGGTTTGCTTTACCGGTTCCAATCACACCACTGGTGGAAATTCGGGTTCGCCAGTTCTTGACGCAAACGGACATTTAATGGGATTGAATTTCGATCGAACGTGGGAAAGCACTATGAGCGATTACATGTTTGATGCCAGCCGATGTCGTAATGTGGTTGTGGATATTCGATACGTTATGTGGGTAATGGACATTTATTCTGGTGCAAAACACTTAGTCGATGAAATGAATTTAGTGAAAGAATAAATT
>JBIIVA010000081.1:0-10368 GCA_044339705.1 Crocinitomicaceae bacterium | reverse complement strand
CCGCCTGAATTAACCAAAGCGCATAACGAACTTGATAAGGTCGTAGATTCAACTTATCGTTCATCAGCATTTACGACTGAGTCAAGTCGCATGAAGTTTTTGTTTGAATTGCATGAGAAATATACCGCTGGCTTATTTTCTGAAGTCAAAACCAAAAAAGCAAAATGAAATTAGTAACAATGAGAAAAATTCTACATACCCTGTTTTTGATATTGACATTAAGTTGGACTTTCGCCCAAAATATCGACTCGCTTTCTCATATCAATTATCAGTCTCTTCACGGAGCGAATTTGAATGATGTTTGGGGTTATGTCGATGAATTAGGGAATGAATACGCCATTGTTGGAACTTCCAAAGGAACATCGATTGTGGATATATCGAATCCGTCCAGTCCGTTTGAGGTTTTTTGGTTGCCCGGTTCAGAATCCATTTGGAGAGATCCATGCGTGTATGGTGATTATGCTTACATTACCACAGAAGCGGAAGATGGCTTGCAAATTATTGATTTAAGTCCCTTACCTCAGTCAAATGTTTTGCTAAATGTACTTTATACCGGACCCACAAACAATCCTTGGCAGTCTGCTCATACTTGTTTTGTCGATGAGAATGGATACGCCTATATTTTTGGAGCGAATCGCGGAAATGGTGGCGCAATCATTTTAGATGTAAATAATAATCCAATGAATCCAATAGAGGTGGGAACTTTTGATAATTGGTACGTACATGATGGATATGTGAGAAATGATACCATGTATCTAGCTCACATTTATGATGGCTTTTTTAGTCTTGTTGATGTGTCAAACAAGTCGAATCCCAACTTATTGGGTACAAAAACAACGCCGAATAATTTCACTCACAACATTTGGCCAACGTCGAATGGGCAATTTGTTTTTACAACGGACGAAGTTTCTGGTGCTTACATAGCAGCCTACGATATTTCGAGCCCGGCAAATTATTTTGAAGTAGACCGAATTCAAAATTCTCCAGGTGAATGGGTGATTCCGCACAATACGCATGTTAAAGGAGATTTCTTGATAACAAGTTACTATTCTGACGGAATCACCATTCATGATGTAACCCATCCGGATAATATAATCAAGGTTGGAGGCTACGATACTTATCCAGGTCAAACTCCAGGATTTGACGGTTGCTGGGGTGTTTATCCATTTTTCCCTTCGGGTACAATAATAGCAGCAGATATCTCACAAGGATTATTCATTCTTGGTCCAACATACCAAAAAGCCTGTTACTTAATTGGAAATGTAAAGAATCAAAGTAATGGCATTAATTTATCAGGAGTAAAAGTTCAAATAATAGGGAGTGATCAACCTGAATTAACTTCGACACTTGGTAACTACAAGACAGGGATATTAAATGCAGGAAATTACACGGTTTCTTTTTCGAAAGTCGGTTATTATACCAAAACAGAAGTGGTTCAATTATATCAAAACCAAGAAGTTGTTTTAAATGTCGAATTAATTCCAATTCCACCATTTGAGGTCACTTTTCAGGTGAAAGATGCGCAATCAGGAAATCCAATACCAAATGCGAAAATTAAGCTCGTTCACCCTTTTATTCAACATGACGGAATTTCAAATGGAATTGGCGAAGAAAATTTCACCTTGTATTATCAGGAGAATTATGAGGTTTTTATTGGTAAATGGGGTTATGTAAATTATTGTCTGAGTCAGCAAATAGTTGAAAACACACAAATTGTAGTCGTTGAACTGGATAAAGGATACACCGATAATTTTGAGTTTGATCTAGGTTGGTCATCAACCGGAACTGCAATTAAAGGAAAGTGGGAGCGAGGTGTTCCAAATGCAACGGATTCAGGCTCTCAAATTGGAGTAGACGATGAATGGGACTGTGGAAACAATGCTTTTGTTACCGGAAATAGTTTTACATTTAATCCAGATGTGGATGATGTCGATAAGGGAACAGCTATTCTTGTTTCACCTCAAATGAACTTAACTTCTTATTCCAATCCGCATATTAATTTTTCGAGAGGTTTTTATTGCTTTTATGGTCCTCAAAATGTGGATGATAGCCTCAAAGTTTATATTTCTAACGGATCTGAAAGTGTTTTAATAGATGTTGTTGCACCTCCGCAATCAAATGCAATGAGTTGGGAGCGAGTCAGTATTCCCATTCTTGGTTTATTGGAAATTACAGCAACTATGCAATTGTTCGTAAATACCTCGGATAAGGATCCAAATAAGAATATAACAGAGGCTGCTTTTGACAGATTCAGCGTAACAAATTTTAGTTTGGCTGAGCTAAATGAACATGAAAAAAAGATTATGATTTATCCGAATCCTTTTGAGGATGAACTGAGAGTTACAAACCTAGAAGTTGGAAAAAATCTCATTTTATTTGATCAAAATGGACGAATTTTATTTCAAAAAATAGCGGATAAATCAGATGAAATCATTTGTTTAAGTTTTCTTCAAAAAGGTTCATACTTTTTGAAAATTGACAGCAGGGTTTATAAAGTTATAAAAGGTTAAATGTGGAATATTCATTGAATTGAAATAAGTCCATTCAAATATTCGGTTTATTTTTGAATCAAACTTAAGGAAATGCTTGACCTATCGATTGTTATACCCTTATTCAATGAAGAAGAATCTTTGCCGGAATTACATGCATGGATTCAAAAGGTTCTAACATCAAATGGTTTTTCTTATGAGGTAATATATATCGATGATGGAAGCAAAGACGATTCTTGGAACATAATCAGTCAACTTCAACAAAAGGATTCCAATGTTAAAGGAGTTAAGTTTCAAAGAAATTATGGTAAATCTGCTGCTTTACAAGTCGGATTTCAAATGGCAAAAGGTTCAGTAGTAATTACCATGGATGCTGACTTACAAGATTCTCCGGATGAAATTCCTGATTTAAGAAGAATGATTTTGGAAGAGGATTTTGATGTTGTCTCAGGTTGGAAAAAGAAAAGACACGACCCCATTTCTAAAACAATACCAACTAAATTATATAATTGGGCAGCTCGACGAATTACAGGAATTTATCTGCACGATTTTAATTGCGGCTTGAAAGCTTATAAATTATCAGTCGTGAAAAGCATCGAACTTTATGGTGATATGCATCGTTATGTTCCTGCACTCGCTAAATACGCCGGATTTAATCAAATAGGTGAAAAGGTGGTTCAACATCAAGCCCGGAAGTATGGCGTTACAAAATTTGGACTAAATCGATTTTTAAATGGCCCTCTTGACTTGATGACAGTCGCTTTTATGGGTAAATTTGGGAAGAAACCGATGCATTTCTTTGGAGCCCTGGGTATGCTCATGTTTGTTATAGGGTTTGGATTAATTATTTATTTAGGAGTGGATAAATTATTCATTCATACGACTGCACGAAATCTAGCTCAACGATCAGAATTCTTTATTTCACTCGTTGCGATGATTATCGGAGTTCAATTCTTTTTGGCCGGCTTTTTAGCAGAATTGATAGGAAGAAATAGCTCTACGCGCAACCATTATTTGATTGAACAAGAAATCTGATGGATTCACTCAATTGGAATGTAGATAAATCGTGGACTTTATTCTTGGATCGCGATGGCGTTATCAATGAGCGAATCATGGGTGATTACGTAACCAATGTGTCTGATTTTCATTTCAAGGAAAAAGTGCTTTTGGCTCTGGGTGAACTCACAAGAAAATTCAATAATGTTTTTGTTGTTACCAATCAACAAGGGGTTTCCTTAGGTAAAATGACTCAAGATCAATTGGATGAAATTCATGATTATATGGTTACTGAGGTTT
Source organism: Crocinitomicaceae bacterium (assembly GCA_044339705.1). Lineage (GTDB taxonomy): Bacteria > Bacteroidota > Bacteroidia > Flavobacteriales_D > Crocinitomicaceae > UBA952. Next base: position 6,583 of record JBIIVA010000081.1, on the reverse strand, counting down.
TGAAAGTTGGCGGACACATTACTCAAGTTTTTTCAGCTACAGAATTAAAAAATTCTAATTCTTTGCATCGGAAACCGAATCCAAAAATGGCACTTATGGCCAAGGAAATTTATCCCAATGTTATTTTCGAAAAGTCAATCATGGTTGGTGATACCGATTCAGATATTCAGTTTGGAAAAAATTTAGGAATGAGAACGGTATTAGTTTTGACAGAGGAGATAACCACGGAAATAGCAGATTTGGAAGTTGAATCTATTGCAGAATTGAATAAACTAATTGGAACTGAAATATGAGAACGTTTAAAATTTTATTTTTCTTCTTGTTAACTGCATTTAATTCATGCTTTCTTGCTCAACTAAATCAACAGGATTCGAAAGGTAGAAAACAAGGGGCCTGGCAAAAAACATATCCCAAAAGTGATATATTGCAATACAAAGGTCAATTTCGAGATGATAAACCTGTTGGAACTTTCACTTATTATTATCCGGCTGGGCAGTTAAAGGCGATAATTGAGCATCATCCTGATGGCATGCATTCCAGGGCTTACTTTTATTTCGAAAATAAAATGCTCATGACAGAAGGTTTTTATTTCAATCAAAAAAAAGATTCCACCTGGGTAAATTACAACGCAGAAGGTTTGGTTCTTGGATTGGAGTCTTTTAAAAATGACAAATTGAATGGCAAGAAAGTAATTTATTATTTGGAAGGTCAAATAGAAACTGAAAAATTGAATCCGCTTTCTTTTGCAACATATGAAAATGACACTTTAAATGGCGAATACAAAGAGTTTTTCTCAACCGGAAAATTAAAACTCATGGGTAAATACAAAAGTGGAAAACGAATAGGAGAATGGAAAGAATATTACCCGAATGGCAGTTTATTCAAAGTTTTCAGGTATAAAAATGACCTTATTCATGGTTGGTCAACTACTTACAACAAAGATGGCGAGGAAAATGGGAAATTCTTATACCAATATGGAGAAAAATTATCGAGCAAAGACTTAGAAGCATTCTTGAAATTATGCGATAAAAAAGGACTTGACCCAAATCAATAGTTTCTATATCTTTGCGATATGCGCTTTTCTAAGCTACTGCTTCTAATTTTTGTGGTCGTTTTGTTGTTTGCATGCAAGAAAAACGAGACGTATGATATAACGATTGATAAGTATGAATCTTACTTCGGTTTAATTCCTGGGCGATTCATTATTTATGATGTGCGAGAGATCTTTCATGATGAAACTGCACAAATCAAACACGATACGTTAGTTTATCAATTAAAAACAGTAATTGGAGACACAATTATCGATAATGTTGGCAGAATTGCACGAAAATACTACCGTTTCAAGCGCGAAATTGGAAGCGCAAATTGGTTATTAGCAGATGTATGGACCACGCTAATCGATGAAAATTATGCTGAATTGAATGAAGAAAATCAGCGCGTAATTAAGTTGCTTTTTCCGGTAAGTTTAAATACGAAATGGAATGCAAATGTTTTCAATGTAAGTTCTTCATTGGAATGCTTTTACGATAAAATTCATAAAACACTCTCCTTAAATGGGATCGAATTTGACAGTACTGTGAGAATTGAACAAGAAAGTGAACGAAATTTAATTGAGTTTAAGCGAAAATATGAAGTTTATGGGAATCGCATTGGATTGATTTTAAAGTACTTCAAAGATTTGAAAATCAGTAATTTTGATACGCTGAATATTAAGTCAGGTCACGAGTTAATTTATACATGTACTGATTTTGGAATCGAATAAATCAATATCGAAATTGAAGATTACTTTTTTTTCAGCTTTACCACCATTTCGGGGTGGGATTTCTGACTTCAGTGAATTGCTTTTGCAGGAATTAGAAAAAAAATCATTTGTAAAAGCTTATACATTTAAACAACAATACCCCGATTTTTTATTTCCGGGAAAAACGCAATACAGTCAAAACAGTAAGCGAACTTTTCCAAGAATTGTTTCAACCTTTAATCCTTTTAGTTATTTCGCGGCAAGAAGAGTTCTTAAAAAATCAGAACCAGATATTTTTATTACTAATTATTGGATGACATTTTTCGGTCCGCTCATGGCATTTTTGGCTGGTGGTTTCAAAAAAAAAACAAATAAAGTTGCCATAATTCATAATTTAATACCTCACGAAAAGCGTTTTTTTGATTCATTTTTCAATCGAATTTTTCTATCGCGTTACAACGGGTTTGTTGTTCTTTCTGAGGCTGTTAAAGCAGATGTTTATTCATTAAAAAAGAATGCCAATTGCATCATGTTGAAACATCCTCCTTACAATCAATTTGGTTCGAGAATTAATCATCAAGAATCGATTCTAAAGTTAGGTTTGGATCCGAAAAGAAATACACTTTTATTTTTCGGTTTAATTCGTGATTATAAAGGGCTAGATTTGTTATTACAGGCATTTTCATTTTTAGATGAAAGTTTTCAACTTGTAATTGCAGGCGAGGTATATGGTTCTGATGAAAAATACCAAGAATTAATTTCCACTTCAAAAAATGGGAATATTTTGTTTGTGAATGAATTTATTCCTGATGATGAAGTTTCGCTTTATTTCAGTGCCGCGGATTTGTGTGTTTTACCCTACAAATCAGCAACACAAAGTGGGATCAAAGCCATTGCTGATTCGTTTCATGTGCCTGTTTTGACCTCAAATGTCGGAGGATTAGCAGAAGCAATTGTACCCAATGAAAATGGTTTTGTAATTGAAAATTTGGATGCGATGGCTTTGTCAGTTCAAATTAAAACTATTTTTGAGACGGGTAATTTGGAAAAGGTGATTCAAAGATTAATTCTATACAAATCGAGCCAAGAAAATCACTGGAGCGAGTTTACGGAGAACTTACTTAATTTTTGTCAAAACTTAAATTCCAGAAATTGATTTTGATTTCCATGCAGCGAATTCGTTGAATCTCGTTTATTTTTCTTGACTTTCAGGAATGTAAATTCTATATTTGCACCCTTAATTTCAATTTTAAAAAGAAAATTATGCGTTTAAAGGGATTCTTTTGGTTTCTAACAATCACATTAGCAGTTGTTTGTGTCTACCAACTTTCATTTACGTGGGTTGCAACAGACGTTGAAAATGATGCTGAAAAAACAGCCACAGCGATTGCAAATCAATTAAAGAAAAAAGCTTCAGAAACCGGAGATAGTGCCGAAGTCAACGGAGTTTATGTTCATTTTGACACTCCTGAAGGTTACGAATTAGCTAAAGCTTCAATAATGAATAACATATTGAAGGATAAGAGTGAGGGAGAGCAAGGAGTTTATCCAATTATCGGTTCAAGTTTCAAAGTAGTTAAAAAACGTTCCCTAGCATTTGGTTTGGATCTTGTCGGTGGTATGAGTGTGACCCTGGAGATTTCCATTCCTGACTTGATTAAAAGTCATGCTAAAAATCCACGGGATTTGAAATTTGTAAAACCATTTGAAAAAGCAATTTATATTCACAATTCTAAGGGTGGAGATTTCCTTTCGACTTTTATTGATGTCTATAAAAATGCAAATGGTAATTTGCCATTAAGTTATGCTTTGAAAGGAGAAGGACTAGGGATCAAATCTACTGATGCAGAGGTTGAAACCTACTTTCGAAAACTTGTCGCTTCATCTTTGGATGGTGTAGAGCAAATCATGAGTCGCCGTATTAATCAATTCGGTGTAGCTCAACCAAATATTCAAAAAGATCTTTCATCAAATCGTTTGTATATTGAATTACCTGGTGTTCAAGATGAAAATACTGTAGCTCAAAAATTACAATCTACTGCAAACTTGGAGTTTTTTGAAACTTACTCTATGAGTATGATTCAAAGCCAATGGGCAGAAGCTGCAAATATTTCTCTTCGAGATGAGGTGAATGTGGATGAACTATTAGCTGAAACTGATTCAACTTCTGCAGATTCTTCAAAAGTTGACTCCTTGAAAAAAGAGGATGAATTTCTGTCGCTTACTAACAATTTAAGTAAGAAAAAAGGTTTAGCACAATTACTGCAATCTCGAGGTAACCTAGATTTTGAAATCGGATTTGCCTTTGCAGATGATAATCCGGATAAAAACGACAAAGCGAAAATTGATGAAATTTTGAAGCGTAAGGATGTAATGTCAGTTTTTCCTCCAGATTTAAAATTCATGTGGTCTGCTCAGCCTGAGGAGATTAGTGAGAAAATAAAAAAGAAAGCATATATCCTTTACGCATGTCGTGTTCCTGAAGGCGGAAAGGCTCGCGTAAATGGCTCGCACATCGATAAAGCTCAAACAGGTTATGATCAACGCGATGGTAAAATCACTGTTAATTTGGAAATGACGCCAGATGGAGCTGATGAGTGGGGTAGAATGACTTCTGAAAACAAAGATCGCATTGTTGCGATTACCATGGATAATGTAGTTTATAGCGCACCTCGTGTGATCAATGCGATTACAACTGGTAGCACCCAAATTTCCGGAAACTTTACATTTGAAGAGGCTGAAGATCTTGCAGGTCTTTTAAACGGTGGAGCGCTTCCTGCACCATGTGTGATTAAGGAATTACAAAAAGTTGGACCTACAATCGGTAAAGAAAACTCAAGAGCGGGATTGATTTCATTTGCATTTGCATTTTTGGCAGTGTTAATTTATATGTATTTCTATTATGGAAAGGCTGGTTTAGCAGCAAATATTGCGCTTACGGTTAACGTTGTGTTTATTTTTGGATGTCTAGCTTCTTTTGGTGCGGTTTTAACTTTAGCTGGAATCGCAGGTATTGTATTGACAATTGGTACAGCGGTTGATGCGAATATCCTGATTTTTGAACGTATTCGAGAGGAACAAAATAGGGGATTGGATTTAGCTTCATCGGTAGATGTTGGTTTTAAAAAAGCCCTTCCTTCAATTATCGATGCAAACGTAACTCACCTTTTAGTTGCGATAATCTTGAAAATATTTGGTACGGGCGAAATTGAGTCATTTGCCACAACACTTATCATCGGTATTTTTACTTCTATGTTCTCAGCGATAATCATTTCTGAGCTAATTATTCATTCTTGGTTGGCGAAAAATAAGCCAATTTCATTCAATACAAATTTTTCAAAAGGCTTATTCCAAAATTTCAAATTTGATTGGGTTGGAAAGAGGAAATACTTTTACATTTTCTCGATTTCAGTTACCATTCTTGGAATTGCAAGTTTGTTAACCAGAAGCTTGAAACAAAGTGTTGAGTTTACTGGGGGAAGAACATTTGTGGTGAAGTTTGAGAAAAAAGCAGACATCGAGTATATTCGAGATAACTTATCAAAAGTTTTCATTGAAAATAAAGAAGTTGCCTCAATCGACTTAAAAACGAAATCGAACGATTATAATGTAGAAATCATTACCAACTATTTATTGAAAAAAGATGGTGCAAATGAAGAAGTAAACGAGAAATTAAATGAAGGACTTGCTGCATGTAAAGATCGTTTGGGTAACTACCAAGTTGTGGAATCAAGAAGTATTGCGGCATCTATTTCAAGCGAATTGTGGACTTCTTCTGCTATTGCAATTTCATTATCATTGGTTGCGATTTTTGCTTACATCCTATTGCGTTTTGGTCACTGGCAATACTCGATTGGAGCAATTGTTGGCTTAGCACATGATGCGTTTTTCGTAATTTCTATTTTCTCGTTATTACATGGAATTCTGCCATTCAGTTTGGATGTGAACCAAGCTTTTATCGCTGCGATTCTAACTGTAATTGGATATTCTATGAACGATACTGTTATTGTGTTTGACCGTATCCGTGAGAACTTGAGGAAGAGCGGTCCGGATGATCACCACTATGAAATCATCAACCAGTCCTTGAATACTACGTTAAGTAGAACCTTCAATACATCGATGATTCTATTCGTGGTGGTATTGATTATGTTTATTTTTGGTGGGCCAGCTATCAAAGGTTTCTTATTTGCATTATTGGTTGGTGTAATCATCGGAACATACTCTTCACTTTGTGTAGCGACACCAATTCTGATTGATTTCTCAAAGAGATTAAAAGCATAATAGTGCCAATTTAATTAACTGAAAAAGCTGTTCGAAAAGAGCAGCTTTTTTGCATCTATTTAGTCGATATTTAGTGTCTGCGAATCATGTTAGTAGCAGCGAAGCTGAAAAGTCAGAAAAGGATTATCCCGATGATTATGCGGGACTGGGTACAGTTTATGAAGGTATATACGAATATGTCGATATAACTGTAGCGATTAAGATGATACTTTTCCGGCTATCGAACAATAATATGGTTTTCAAAAAATCAAGACGCACGTTTTTTCGAGAAAATAGCTTTAAAACCTTGCACTTGAAATGTGAATTATGGTCAGATGTTATTCTAAATCAAAATGTTCAATTTTTTGAACACACCTTATTTACCGGAAAATGAAAAGTTCAATCATTATCGTTCAATAAGTGCAGCTCGAATATCATCCGTAATTATTCCTGTTGGGTTTTTACTGATTGCTTTGCGATTTCCTTTCGGTGAACGCATATCAAATAAATACACTTCCTTGTTGAGACTTTTCAATTCTGAAACTTGCTGTTTTTCAATATATTTATTTCTGATGACCAGTC
>JBIIVA010000257.1:0-2682 GCA_044339705.1 Crocinitomicaceae bacterium | reverse complement strand
GGCAGTTGGACAGTTACCGGAACTCCATCGGGTAGTCTATCGAGTTCAGGAAGCACCGGAACAGTTACAGGATTAACAGCAAATCAGACTTATACGTTTACGGTAACGAATGCCGCTGGATGTACTTCCTCTGCATCAGGCAATGCGGTGGTGAATGCCCAACCTGCAACTCCTTCTGCACCAACAGTAGGAACGATCACGCAACCAACATGTGGAACAGCAACAGCAAGTGTAGCCCTAAGTGGTTTACCTTCATCAGGCAGTTGGACAGTTACCGGAACTCCATCGGGTAGTCTATCGAGTTCAGGAAGCACCGGAACAGTTACAGGATTAACAGCAAATCAGACTTATACGTTTACGGTAACGAATGCCGCTGGATGCACTTCCTCTGCATCAGGCAATGCGGTGGTGAATGCCCAGCCTGCAACTCCTTCTGCACCAACAGCCTCCGCTCAATCATTTTGTTCTGGTTCAACTGTGGTTAATCTAACAGCAACAGGAACGGCCATTCAATGGTATGAAAATTCTAGCGGTGGTTCTGCGTTGTCAACGTCAACAGCACTATCAACGGGAACTTATTACGCTTCACAAACAGTTTCTGGATGTGAGAGTGCAACCCGAGCAAGTGTTGCGGTAACAGTTAATGCCACAGGCACATGGATAGGTGATTCTAACGATGATTGGAACGTTGCAGGAAACTGGTGTGGTGGAGTTCCGAACTCAAGTTCGGCTGTGGTTTCTATTCCCTCTGGAGTTACAGTAAATTTAGATGCTTCACCCAGTGTTTTGAACTTAACGATTGGTTCGGGTGCAACGCTTGTTGCAAATGGTCAAACAATAACGTTTGCAAGTGCAGGGTCATTTACCAATAACGGAACGTATAGTGTTGGATCTGGAGCCGCGAATCTAGTGTTTAATGGAGCTGGAACAATTGGCGGTACAACCGTTACGTTGAATAATTTGACGGCAAATGGAGCTTTAACAATCAATACTTCACCAACTGTAAATGGAACAGTAACGATAAATGCTGGAGGTTCAATCACAACCAATCCAATCATTTACGGAGCTTCATCAACTTTGGTATATAATCACGGTGGAGCAGTTGGGGTAACATCCCTTGAATGGTCAACAACTAGCTCTCCACGAAATGTAACCATACAAAACGCATCAAACGTAACATTAAATGAAGCAAAAACTATATTAGGGGCGCTTACTCTTACATCAGGAGATCTTATTTTAGGAGCAAATGATTTAACTTTAGGTGCTTCGGCTTCCGCTAATTCAGCATCGGCTTCGAGTCATGTGAATGCAACTTCAACAGGCGAGATAAGAAAAATTTATAGTTCGAATGCTTCATTTATTTTCCCTGTAGGAGACGGAACGAACTATACTCCTGCAACATTAAATTTCACGACAGGAAGCTCTCTCACCGGAGCATCTGATGACTATGTTGGTGTTCGATTAAAAACCTCAAAGGTAACTAGCATGAATAATGGAAACCAGCATTATGTTAATCGTTCTTGGTTCATTGAGCCTGGCGCCGGATTGAGTGGTTACACATATTCTGTTGATCTATCCTATGTAGACGGAGATATTTCCGGGACGGAATCTGAAATTAGACCAGTTAAGAGAAGTTTGGTCAATTCAGCCTATGTTTGGTACTACCCCGGTAATGTGTCTTTTGAAGATGGAACCCAACTAACCGGCACAACCGGAAATATAAATACGACCACCAATGTCTTGTCTTGGTCTGGCTTAACTTCATTTAGTGAATTTGGAGGAGGCGGTCAGGGTGGTCCACTACCCGTAGAACTTATCTCATTTAATGCTTCGTGTGAGGAGGAAATTGTAACCTTAAATTGGTCAACTGCATCGGAGAAAAATTCATCTCATTTTGATGTTGAGAAATCGAAAGATGGCATCGAGTGGAGAGTAATTGGTTCACTAACTGCAGCAGGAAATTCGAATGAACAGATTGATTACAACTTCGTTGATTTGACCAAATCATTTGGTGACTACTACCGTTTAAACCAAGTTGATATCGATGGAAAAAATAAAATTTATGGCCCTATTCAAGCGAATTGCGAAGGAAAACAAGATGTTTTCACGTCATTCCCTAATCCAAGTGGAAAAGATGGTTTTTCAGTGATTCTCAATTCAAATGAATTGCTTGGAAAAGGAGTTTTAACCATTTCTGATTCAAAAGGTAATGTTGTTTACAAAAAACGAGTTGATATTGAAAAAGGAATTTCGCTATGGAATATTACGGAATCGAATCTTTCGCCTGGAATATATTTCATTCGAATTTCAGAAGAAAGAGGAATTTCGAAAGTGATTAAGCACATTCAGAATTAATAAAAATTGTTTAAGTTTTGAGGCGGGTGTTTGTGCGAGCATCCGCCTTTTTTAATTTCCCATCTAAAACATAAGGTAATTTGATTTGTTTTGAAAAGAAACGTTTCGAATTAGAGCAACTTTAACTTCCCAAGTTACGTTTTAGTGAGACATTGTAATGAATAGCAGAAAAACTAAAACACAAGTTATAAAAATCACCTTTCTTCCTGACTTCCGCACTGGGACACCCAATTTAAAATTTGAATAATTTCTGAATAATTTTTTGTTCCTCAGTTAGAATTAAAGTCTTTTTGATTAAGTCGTTATTAGGAGTGATTAAGGTTAATT
>JBIIVA010000256.1:0-2713 GCA_044339705.1 Crocinitomicaceae bacterium | reverse complement strand
CAAACAATCATAAGAGTAGATTTTTTTTGGATAAAAATGCCTCAAGTTTGTGGAATTGAATATATTTGCGAAAAAAAATAAATTATTATGAAAAAACTTTTACTTTCTTTATTTGCTTTTGGAAGCATTTACAATGCTTCTGCACAACTAGTTAACGGCGATTTTGAATCTGCTGCTACTCCTTTGTTACCTGGAATCGCAACTCAAACTGCGGGTTGGGGAACTGGTCTTTACACTATTGAAACTACCGGAGCATTCGCTGGAAATCAATCAGTTAAAATGACAACAATCGTAAACGCTGGAGTTGCTGCTCAAATTCAATGGCCTTCTGATACAATCCCTGGGTTTATTCAGCAAGTTGTTAATGGTCCGGTTTCTAACGCAGCGAACCTAACTCTAAATTTTGCGTATAAAAATAACACTGTTGCAGGTGACTCTGCAGTCATTCAAGTTGGTATTTCAGATACACTTTTAGCTGGTTCAAGTGATGACGTCCTAATGTATGTAGGTGGTGCTGTATATACCGGAACAACCTCGTCATGGACATTACAATCCATTCCGCTTCAGGAAAATATGGCAACCGGTTACACTGCAAACCAAATTTTCTTTATTGCAGCGTCCTCTATTGGTCCATTCACAGGGACAGGTAATGGATATCCAAATAGCGTATTAGAACTTGATAATATTTCTTTGACAGCCTCTTCATCTAGTCTGAATGAATTGGAAAATATTATCAGTGTTTATCCAAATCCAGCGAATGATGTATTAAATATCAAAGCTGATGGAGAAATTTCAAATGTGACGATTACAACTTTAGATGGTAAAGTTGTATCTTCATCTTCATCTTCTGTCGTTAATGTTGCTGAATTAACAGCTGGAATGTATATTTATCAAGTTACAGTTGATGGAAAAGTATCTACTGGAAATTTTGTGAAAAACTAATTCAAATTTTTAAATGAAGAACTGCCATCGGTTTCCGGTGGCAGTTTTTTTTTGCATTAACTTTAGCTTCAAAATAAAATTTCAACATGAGCAAAGAATATAAGATCACAAAACAAGGATCATTGGGTCTTTTGGCACTTGGACATATTGGTATAATAAAATGGAGACAAGTAGTCAATGAAATCAAAAAGGTAAGAGGAGAAGAATCATCAAAAAGAGAAGATGATGTTAAAAAAAAGAAATAAAGTTCTTTTAATTGGTTGGGACGCCGCAGATTGGAAAGTGATTCTACCGTTAATTGAACAAGGAAAAATGCCTGCATTGGCAGGATTGATTAATCGAGGTGTATACGGGCGTTTACAAACGTTGGATCCTCCGCTTTCACCTATGCTCTGGACTAGCATTGCAACGGGTATGCGAGCGGATAAACATGGAATTGGAGGATTTGTAGAACCAACCCCGACCGGCGAAGGATTGCGACCAGTAACCTCTACCTCAAGGAAAGTTAAAGCAATTTGGAATATTTTGAATCAAGAAGGGTTTCGCAGTAATGTGGTGGCATGGTGGCCAAGTAATCCAGCGGAACCAATCAATGGTGTTATGGTTTCGAATCTATATCAAGTTGCTAAAAATTCAATAAATGATAAATGGGAAATGCCGGCTGGTACAGTTCATCCCATGGAACTTTCCGGTATATTGAAACAGTTTCGTGTTCATCCCCAAGAAATAACTGTCGCAATGGCTCAACCTTTTATTCCTAACGTTGCTCAAGATCTCGAGTTGAGGAAAGAAAAACGAACTGCTGGGGTTTTAAAAACAATTGCAAATGCTGCCTCCGTTCATGCTGCCTCAACTTATTTACAAGTGGAACATGAGTGGGATTTTATGGCTGTTTATCACGACGCTATTGATCATTTTTGCCACCTCGCTATGCGCTATTTTCCACCTTGTAGACCGGAAATTGATGAAAAGGAATTCGAAAATTATAAAGATGTAGTGGAGGCAGCCTATCGATTTCATGATATGATGTTGGAACGAACCTTGGAATTAACCGATGAAAATACAACGATCGTTTTATTGTCAGATCATGGATTTCATTGCGATGAACAACGACCTTTGAGAATTCCAAATGAACCTTCTGGTCCGGCTGTGGAACACAGTCCTTATGGTATTTTTGTAATGGCTGGTCCAGGTGTGCGTTCCGGTGGAAGTCAGATTTCAGGAGCAAGTGTATTGGATATCACCCCAACAATATTACATTATTTAAATCTTCCTGTGGGAAAAGATATGGATGGAAAAGTGTTGTTACAATGTTTTGAAAAACCAGCACCAATAAATTTCATCAATTCTTGGGAAAATGTGGATGGGGATGCAGGCCTGCATAATGAGCTACTGAGAGAGGACCCTTGGGCAGCTCAGGAAGCATTGCAGCAATTAGTCGAATTGGGTTACATCGAAGAAATGGATGATGATAAGCTTAACCAAGTTGAACGTGCCAAAAGAGAGAATCGTTACTACATCGCTCGAAATTTGCTGAATGGAAAACGAATAAATGAAGCGATTGAAATTCTTCTGGAAATATACAATGAATCTAAAATACTGCGATACGGTCAGCGTTTGGCCTTTGCTTACTTGTCTAAAAAAATGTATCGCAGATGCGGAGAGCTTATTGCCGAGCTGAAAAAAAATGTTCATGAAGAATACAAATCGCATATTAGAAGTAAATTGAAAACAGTTGAGCCGGATACTTTTGAGAATATGGAATTCGAGG
>JBIIVA010000080.1:0-10504 GCA_044339705.1 Crocinitomicaceae bacterium | reverse complement strand
AATCTAATTTTAGATCGCATGCTTTATGATTACGGACTTAAAATAAATGAAAACTACGTCTTAGATGTCAACTGTGCACCGAAAATTGTTCCGTTTGCTGAACAAACATTCGTACCCTGGTTTTTCAGTATCCTTTCTACTCCGTCTGCACATCCAATTACGCGAAACATTGAACCCGTTTATTTGAAGTATGCTAATGAAATTCAATTTGTGAAAATGGATAATTTAGCATTAACACCCATTTTAACAACTTCCACAAACTCAAATAAAACCGGACTTGCTCCTCTTGTTAGTCTTGGATTCCCATTAAATTTTGGCCGAAACCCAGAACTTGTTCAGAACCCGGAAGATGAAATCAATAAAATTTGTGTTGCAGGGCTTGCCGAGGGCTATTTCCGATCACATTTTGAAAATCGCGTGGTACCCGAATTTGTAAATCGACTAAATGACAAAAACATTCCTGAGAAATACCAATACAAAAGTAAAAGTGATAAAGAGGGGAAAGTTTTAGTGGTTGGAAATGGTAATTTTATTTTTAATCGATTCGATTCCATGCCTAATCCAAGAGGTTTGGGTTATGTTTATGTACCAAGTCAATTTAATGATCTGAAAATGGATCCTGAATTGTTTCAACGAGGAGTGCGCTTTTACCATGGAAATCAAGAATTTTTCCAAAATATTGTTGATTATATGATGGGGGACAACTCTGTTTTGGATATTCGTAGTCGTCAAATTGAAATTAAGAAAATCGATCGGGAGAAAATAAAGCTTCATGCAGGATTTTATAAGATAGTCAATTTACTGGCCCCAATCGGAACGATTCTTCTTCTGGCCTTTGGATTGAACTTCATACGAAAAAAACGATATGCTCAAGTACCCAGGAAACATTAATTATGACTAAGAAGATAATCATTCTAATTTTTGGACTTCTAATTCTCGTCGGACTAGGTTGGTATACCAAAACATTACTTTCATCTGATGGAACTTCCGATTCTCAATTCATTGAATTTGCCATAGAAGACACTACTAGTGTTGATAAAATCATAATAACGGATCCTTTTTCCAATAAAATAGAGTTAAAGAAAAATGGAGAACTTTGGACTGACGGAAACGGTGGATGTATTTCCCAGCCAAATATCCATTTTATTTTAGAGGCATTAAACAAAATCTCATTTAAAGGATATCTCCCTCAAAAAGCACAAGAAAAGTTTACAGAATTGATGGCTACCAGTCATACCAAAGTCGAAATTTTTCAAAATGGAGAATGGACAAAAACATGGTTTATCGGTCCGGCAGCCCAAGATCACATGGGACAAATTATGCTACTCGAAACGGCTGATGATGGGAAAAGTTCTTATCCGGTAATGATGAGTATTAAAGGAATGTACGGAATCGTCGAACCACGATTTTTTGCTGATTCTAGAAAGTGGATTTGCACCAACATATTTAGTTTGGAATTGGAAAAAATCTCACAAGTTAACGTTTCATACCCAAAAGAACCTTATCGTAGTTTTTCGATTGTACAAAAAAAAATGAAGTTTACAGTTAAGCAAAATGGAGAGAAATTAAGTGAAGTTGATACTTCTAACATTTTTAGGTACCTACAAGGATATCGCAAAGTGCATTTTGAATTAGCAAACTATGAATTGAATAAAAAGCAATGCGACAGCCTTAAGAAATCGACGCCATTCTGTATTATATCCGTAAAGGAAATTACGGGTAAATCGACCAAATTGAGAATGTTTCGAATTAACTCAGCAACCCCTCAACGAAATGAATTCGGTGAAACCGTGGATATGGACATGAATAAATTTTGGTGTCAACTTCCAAATGGTGATTTAGTAAAATGTCAATACTTTACATTTAACCCGCTGATACTTGGTCATGTATTCTTTCCTGCTATGGAGAAGAAATTCCCAAAAAGCGAATTGAATAAGGAGATTTTGTCTGAAGACCCATTGAAGATTCGAAAGTAAAATCAAAAAAAAAGCCGAACTAAATCGGCTGTTCAATGTGTAAAATCTCCTAATCCTGATTCTCTTCTCCTTGATAAGGAATCAAAATGCGTCCACAATGCTCGCATACGATGATTTTCTTTTTAGTCACAATATCCAAACGTCTTTGTGGTGGAATTGAGTTAAAACATCCCCCACATGAATCACGAACAATCTGAACAACTGCTAAACCGTTTTTAGCGTTTTCACGAAGACGATTGTAAGCAAAAACTAATCGTTCCTCAATGTTCTTCTTAGCGTCACCTGATGCTTTCAATAGTTTGTCTTCATCTTTTTGTGTTTCACTAACAATCGCATCTAACTCAGATTTTTTAACTTCTAGATCAGCAACTTTCAAACTTAATCGATCTGTAGCCTCTGTAAAAAGTTCTTTTTTGCTTTCAATTTTAAGTTTTGCTTCTTTCGACTTTTTTTCGTGTAACTTGATTTCCAATTCTTGAAATTCTATTTCCTTCGAAAGGGATTCAAATTCGCGATTATTACGCACGTTGTTTTGTTGCTCTTTGTATTTTGCTATTGCAGCTTCGCTTTCCTTGGAGGCAATTTTACGATCAGAAATTTCCGTTTCCAACTCTTTAATTTCATCCTCTATTTTAGAAATTCGCGTATTCAACCCACCTATTTCATCTTCCAAATCTTGAACCTCTAAAGGTAATTCACCACGGATTGTACGAATACTATCGATTTTAGAATCTATTTTTTGAAGTTCAAAAAGCGCATCTAATTTATCAGCGATTGTTGATTCCTTTTTATTTTTAGTTGCGGTTGCTGCCATGTGCTAAAAGTAGTTTATCGGATTTGTATTTATTTCTGTTAAACGGATTGCAAAGTTAGTAAATTTTTCCTTTAGTTTATCAGCAATAATTTTTGATGTAAATTGTTCACTTTCATAATGGCCAATATCCGCAATAACAATTCGATTTTCGGCATCAAAAAACTCATGATATTTGAAATCCCCAGTTATAAAAATATCTGCTTTTTGGCGGATGGCATTATTCAATAAAAAACTACCTGAACCGCCACAAACTGCAACCTTAATTATATTTTTGTTCAAAAAATTGGTGTGACGTATGACTCCGCAACGGAATATGTTTTTCAAATGATGTAAAAACGCTTGCTCTCCCATCGGATTTTTCAAATCCCCAATCATTCCTGCACCTTCGTAGGGATTTTCATTTTCGATTGGATAAACTTCATAAGCCACCTCTTCATATGGGTGAGCCTGCTTCATCGCGGTTAAAACATGGGAAAGACGATAATTATTTACCAAATATTCAATGCGATACTCTTCAACATGCGATTTATTTCCATTCACACCAATACTTGGGTTTGCCAATTCATTCGGTTTGAATGTCCCCACCCCTAGCGTTCTAAAATGGCATTCCTCATAATTTCCAATTTTACCGGCACCGGCATGAAAAATGGCTTGATCCAGTTGTTCCATTGATTCCTTGGGAACGAAAACCATTAACTTACTAAGATTTGACTTTATCGGACTCAATATTCTTAAGTTTTCAAGTCCAATTCGATTTGCAATTTCCCGATTAACACCTAGAAAATGATTATCCAAATTCGTATGTATTGCGTACAATGCGATTTTGTGTTGAATACACTTTTCAATTACTCGTTCCACGTAATTCGAACCTGTGATTTTTTTTAATCCTTTGAAAATAATTGGATGATGAGCAATAACAAGATTGCTTCCAAGTGAAATAGCTTCATCTATCACTGATTCGATCGCGTCCAAACAAACCAATACAGAAGTAATTCCCCAATCTTTTCTACCACAAAGCAATCCAGAATTGTCATAAGTTTCTTGTAATGCTAGGGGATAACTTTCCTCTAAAAAATCTATTATTTCTTGAACCCTCATCACTCTATTTTTCTTGTTAAACCAAATGTAACACCAATGGCAGAAGATTTATGCAAATAACCGTTGAATTTAGAATATGAATCTGTTAATTGATGCCGGTATTGAACACTTAGCCGAAAACCTAAATTATTTTGAAAATTCAATACAATACCTGCTGAACCAATCGCTGACAATACAAATGAATTCAAGTTATTGTAATTTTCAATTCTTGCCTCCTCCTTTCCACCTAAGGAGTCAGTCCAATTTTGGGTTTGCAAATATCCAACCTGCATTTGAGGCAATAGTCCTCCTTCAAAGAAAAAAACGACATTCTTTCCTGTTTGAAATTTCAATTGCAAAGGCATTCCGATATAGCGATATTTTGTTTGGTAATTAAATGTTGAATCGTTGGATGAAGATTGCCACGAATATTGTTCGCCATTTTGAACAAACGAGAGACCGCCATCAAAAACGAAATACTTTGAAATTGGTGCAACCATGCCAATGGAATATGACCACAAGTTTATTTTAGTTTCGTTTGCTCGCTCACCCAAAGGCTTGTTTAAAAAGTTGGAGTTCGCCTCCAAGGTTCGACTAACAGAAAAAATTCCCGCCTCCAAATAAACAGAAGAACCTGTGTCTTTGTCATTTGATTTATTTTTTTCAACTGAAACATTTATTAATTGTGTAAAGGAAAAATTGGCAAAAAACAAAAACAAAAGTGTTGTGTGCTTCATACTTCAAAGATATATATTTGAATTTAACGCAATGATGAAAATCCTTAACTCAAGTCAAGTATGCTTTATAAATACTCGAGATAATTTTGCAAAAAAAACAATAATTATGGAAACAAAATGGAATATTGACAACTTGCACAGTATTGTCGGATTTAAAGTTAGACACATGATGATTTCGAACGTGTCAGGTACATTTGGTAATTTTTCAGCGGAGGCAACAACAGAAGGTGAAGATTTCTCAACTGCAAAATTCATTTTTAAAGTGGCTATTGATACAATCAATACAGGTGTTGCTGATCGTGATGGACACTTGAAATCAGCCGACTTTTTTGATGCGGCGAATTATCCTGAAATGCTATTTCATTCAACCGATGTCAAACAACTGGCTTCTGATGAACTAGAAATCACAGGAAATCTTACTTTACGTGGGGTTACCAAACCAGTGACGCTAAAAGCCGAATTCGCAGGCATCGCAGTTGATCCATATGGTCAAACGAAGGCAGGATTGTCAATCACCGGAAAAATTAAACGAAGTGACTATGGGCTAGTTTGGAGCGCAGTAACAGAAGCAGGAAAAGTGGTAGTAGGGGATGACGTTAAATTAGAATGTGAAATTCAATTGATAAAACAATAAAAAAACCACCAAAAACGAGAAAGGCTGCTCAATTCAGGCAGCCTTTCTTTTTCTTCGAATAGTGTAGGTTAATTCGAGGACTTCATGAATTTTTTGTGAATCAGTGAGCCATTGAGAATGGTACCAAAGTAATACATTCCTGCCTCCAAGCCATCTATGTCAATATCGAAATCCGAGGAATTATTAACTCCGGATTTAACTATTCGACCATTTACATCAGTAATTTTCCAAGTGCAATTAACTTCACCCAAAGTGACATGAATTGAACTCGTTGCAGGTATTGGATATAGATTTATTTTTTGTTCCAGTTCTTCAATAATTGCGGTATTTGTAATTGAACAAGCACACTTATTTTTGGTAACATTGGTTTGAACAACTTCGGGAGCAGAATAAGTTGCTTTCACCCAACATTTTTGACCCAATTGAGTTGAAGTTGTATTTTTAACACGCATAGTATACCAACCATCATAGCTTGCGATTTTGGTAAATGTTAAATTTCCATTTCCAGAAATAGAATCGATCGGATTACAATTCTTGTCAAGTAGAATAAACTGAATACCACGTGTTGAATCTTCAGGGAAGATATTAATATTTATTTCAGAACCATTTTTTACAAAAATTTTTCCAACTGTTCTGCAATCTAAACTATTGTCTGGCAAGCGACCACCTTGTTGTAACGAGACAATTTGCTTATCGCCCAAATCGTCGGCCATTTCCCACTCTTGAGTTATTACTTTCGATGGTCTAGAATAATTTTCAACAATTCCTTGAGGTGCCCAAACGGAGTATCCTTTTCTCCCTTGTGGAGCCGATCCATTACATGGGGGAATCGAAACATCCACTTTGCCTCCACCATAAACCGTTCGTTGAGCCGTTCCATTTGCACCTGAATAATCTACTAGTATGGTTCCATCAGGCCAAGATGTTTGCACACCATTGATGTTTTGCCACTGATCGTAATTATCTGTAACAGCTATTAAAGCTTTCGCCTGACGCTCAATTACTAAAGCATCTTGCTGTTGTGTTCTTACCAAATAGGCACCTTCTTTAAAATGCAGATTTTGGTGACACCAAATAAGATTTTCAATATCACTACGAGTTGGAAGTGTCGAATCGACTTTTGGATCATGCGAAAAACGATTGCCATTGTATCCTATGTCAAATAAATCTTCAAAGAAAATTTGAGGTGCTCCATCCACAGCTATTGCAATAGCATGTGCCGCGCTGTTACGAATATCATTTGGTTCTACTTGGGTTCCAAGCGCTTGATTCCAACCAACATAATTTCCTTGAGGACTTAATTGAGGTCGAAAAGTATCGTGATTATTTACAAAAGGAACGGTGCGTTGTCTGTTAGTTTGTTGTGCTCCCGGAATACTCCCTAGATCAAAAAATCCATTTCCCGCGACCATTCCTTGAAGAGCACTTCGAAGTGAAAAATCAAATGTTCCAGATCGATTTTGAACCGCATTACACCAACTGTCTAAATCAAATGCTCCTCCAACCCATTCACCTACAGAAAACATATTGTCCGTTCCACTTGCCCAACTCGCATTATTTTGTAAATTCCACAAAATATCTTCAGCAACACTTGACGGGAAATGTTTGACTGCATCCAAACGCACACCATCCCAACCCATTTGCTTTTTGTACCAAATCATCCAATCTCGCATTCCATTTCGCATGTAATCAGAGGTTTGTGTTGGATTAAAGATTGCATTACTACTTTGACCGAAAGATGAACTTTCATAGGCAATATCCGGACCCCAAAAAGGTGAATTTATATCATTTGTACAGCATGGATTAGACGGATTTGGATAAAAATTCTGCCAATTCTTAGGAAAGCGACCTTTTCTAGATAAATAATTATTTGAAGTTTCATTTGATGCCGGCGTTTCAAAACACGAATAACGAAAATTCTTATATTTACTAGTTTCACCATCTTCCATTGCCGCTGGATCTTGACCTCCTGCACTTGTTGATCCCCCAGCACCTGTAATATGATTAAGTACTATATCTTGAATCACATCAATTCCGTTTGCTTTCATAACCGCCATCATTCTCAAAAGCTCATCTTTGTCTCCAAGACGTGTTTTCACAGAGCCTTTTTGCCATTTATCGCCTAGATCATAATGATCGAATGGTGCGTAACCAACACTGTTTGTTCCCGTATTTTTGATAGAAGGTGGAATCCAAACGGCATCTATACCCAGTTGCTTCATTCGTGG
This sequence comes from Crocinitomicaceae bacterium, assembly GCA_044339705.1. Lineage (GTDB taxonomy): Bacteria > Bacteroidota > Bacteroidia > Flavobacteriales_D > Crocinitomicaceae > UBA952. Next base: position 3,038 of record JBIIVA010000080.1, on the reverse strand, counting down.
AGCTAATTCAGTAAGATAATTGGCCCAGCCATTCGGGTAATTACTATTCCAATAGTCCCACCAAAAACCTTGTAAAACAACTTGTTTATTCGTGGGGTTTATGTATGACGGGGGATTCTGATTGTCAGACTGAAAGTTATAATTTCCGTTAGAACTGTTGAATGTGATTGTATACGTCCCCGCTGGAACAGGTATGTTTGCACCATCTTGAATTCCTGTTCCGGAAGGAAATGAGCTACTACCCCAATTAACTGCCCAAACTCCTGTCTGACGAAACTTTAGCTGTTCATTCGTTATGAACGTATAATTCAAAGTCCAATTTATATTATCGGAAGAGGCCATTGGAACATCCGAGATCCAGTTGGTGAATGTTCCGATTATACTTATGGATTGAGCACTTGTATATGCAACACTACAAGTTAAGATTAGTAAAATAAAATTTCTGATTATCATAGTCGTAGTTTTTAGTTTAATTGTAACTCAACTTTATTCGTTGGTTGAAGCAAAGTTGATTGTCCTTTTACCAACATTTGAATTGCAGATTGCCCCCTGTTTTCAACATACACCTCATCTGCAGTCACCACAATGATAATTGGGTTATTCTTAAATAGGATTTGGAAACTATATTTGTTCCATGTCTTTGGAATCAATGGATTAAAAATTAATTTGTCATCTTGAATTCGAATTCCAGCAAATCCCTCCACCATACTCAACCAAGACCCCGCCATACTTGTAATGTGAAGACCTTCATCGGCTTCGTGGTTGTAGTCATCCAAATCTAATCTCGAAGTTCGCAAATACAATTCGTAAGCCTTGTCTAGTTTACCTATACTTGCTGCCAAAACAACGTGAACACAAGGAGATAAAGAAGACTCGTGAACAGTTTTCGGCTCGTAGAAATCAAAATTCTCCCGAATTGTTTCTTTATCAAAATGATCTTCAAATAGATATAAACCTTGCAAAACATCTGCTTGTTTGATGAAAATGGAACGCAGAATTCGATCCCACGACCAATGTTGATTGATTGGACGTTCTTTTTCCGGTAAATCCGATGCAGAAAGTTGTTCCTTGTCCATGAAATTATCTTGCTGGAGAAAGACACGAGTTCCCTCTAAAACAGGAAAATAAACATTTTCAACCAAGTGTTTCCATGATTCTATTTCATCAGCAGTTAAAGATGAACCCATTTTTGGAGTGACCTCTTGTTCAACTTCTAATGCATATTGAATACACCAACGAGCAATGTAATTCGTGTACCAATTGTTATTTACATTATTCTCGTATTCATTTGGCCCGGTAACGCCAAGCATTACAAATGCCTTTTTAGCCTCAGACCAATTGAATCGTTGTGTCCAGAACTTGGCGATTGCGATGAGAACTGGTCGACCGTATTTCTCAAGATAAGAATGGTCCCCAGTATGTCGAATGTAGTTATAGATACCGAAGGCGATTGCTCCATTACGATGAATTTCCTCGAAAGTAATTTCCCATTCGTTGTGACACTCTTCGCCGTTCATAGTTACCATCGGATAAAGCGCTGCACCATTCTTAAAACCAAGTTTTTCAGCGTTTTCAATGGCCTTATCCAATTGATTGTAACGGTATATTAACAACTGACGAGCAACTTTCGGATCTGCTGTTTTAAGATAGAAAGGCAAACAATAAGCTTCAGTATCCCAATAAGTGGCTCCTCCGTATTTTTCGCCTGTAAATCCTTTAGGGCCGATATTTAGCTTCTCATTCTTACCTGTGTAGGTTTGATAAAGTTGAAAAATATTGAAACGAATTCCTTGCTGCGCTGCAACATCACCTGAAATTTCAATATCTGCTTTCGACCAAATTTCTTCCCAAGCTGAAATGTGATTATTCAAGAGATAGTCGAAACCATTCATGTATGCTTGACGAACATTGTTTATTGATCTTGGAATAACCGAAAACTCTGAGTGCGAAATTGTTGAAACTATGGAAACGTATTTTTTAAGTGTGTAGCGATTGCCTTTCTCAACATAATGCTCAAAATTATTTTCGACATAAAAGGCTTTCGAAATGTTATTAGGGTGAATTTCCAATAACTCGTCATTTTTCCAAAAGGAAAATCGCATAGCAGTAGAAACTGTGAAATTCGTTTTCTTCGTTTTTGAACAGATGTAGCCTTTTTTAACATCAACTTTGTGACTGTCTTCTTCCCAAAAGAACTCGTCGTAATTGGAATCGTGATTCATTACGTTACCATCTAGATAAGGCGTAAATTTCACATTTCCTGAAAAGTTTAACGGAGTCACTGAGTAGCGAATTGCAGCAATTTCCTCCTCATGCATTGAACAAAATCGCAACGAATGAACTTCAATTTCTTTTCCATTATTAAACCGAACTTTCATCTTACGAGAAAGTGTTCCTGTTTTCATATCCAATTCACGTTGGAATGACAGCACTTCTTGATGATGTAAATCCAATTGCTCTCCATCAATTTCAATATTAATTCCGATCCAATTACATGAATTCAATACTTTCGCAAAATATTCAGGATAACCATTTTTCCACCATCCAACACGTGTTTTGTCTGGATAATAAACTCCACCGACATAACTTCCTTGGAGTGAATCACCTGAATATTTTTCTTCAAAATTTGCACGTTGTCCAAACGATCCATTTCCAATGCTGAAAATACTTTCAGCTTGTTTTTGCTTCGAAGGATCAAATCCTCTTTCAATAATTTTCCAGGCGTCTATTTCGAATAAGTTGTTCATCGCTTAAAATGTAAATTCCGTTAAATCGTTGTAATAGTGGTCTGCCAACTGTTTTATATTTTCATTTCCGATTCCAATAGCCGTAAATCCTCCCGCTTTTGCCGCTTGAATGCCACTGGCAGCATCTTCAAAAACCAAGCATTCGGAAGGATCAAGACCTAGAATCGATGCTGCTTTGAGAAAAACTTCAGGACTAGGTTTTAAATTTTCAACCATAGAACCATCAATGATTGTATCAAAATAATCTTCTATTTGGATGAGTTTTAATATACGTTTTGCATTCTTGCTAGA
>JBIIVA010000255.1:0-2724 GCA_044339705.1 Crocinitomicaceae bacterium | reverse complement strand
AGTGCTTCTTTGTAACTTAAAACTTCTTTTGTAGCTGAGTGTTCTGTTTTCCTTTCGGCAACTAACGATTTATAGAGTTCATCATTTGTTGTAATAATGTTTTCTACTTCCGAACTCGCTTTCGCTTCTTGTAAATAAATCGTATCTAAAAATAATGTTGGGTTAGGTAAATTGAGAAGAGTTCCGTTTAACTGTGCCAATGCCCGTCCTGCCGAAATTGTTTTTCGAAGTATGCGTTTTGTTTCTATGTCTGCCTTAGGTGGCAGTAATGGTAGGTCGTTATAAGGAATTATTCGGTTAAATTTTGCCATTATGTACGAATGTAATTTTTACTCTTGTTTTTCAAATAAGGGTAAAAATAATAAAAAATTACTCTCGTTTTAGAATTGAGGGTAGTTTTTACGCTCGTTGACTTTGAGAAGAAATTATTGTTAGCGAGCTATTTTCCGAATCGAACTCGCTACTTGCTGTAAAGTGAAAATTTGTTTTTAAGACATTTGTGTTTTGCTTGCTCTAAGATAAAAAAAAGGGCAGAAGTTCAATGTTGTTCTTCCACCCCTTTTTGATGGCAAAGAAATGTTCTCTGAGATTCATCTCCCTCAATCCCTGTTGACTTCGTCAGATGCTTCCCAACTCAAAGAGGGAAGCAACTTCTCACCTTGAGGGGAGAGTAAGAGGGGTGAAAACAAATTCTTTAAAATATTTTCGCCCCTCTATGATTTATGTTAGATTTTGTCACCTCCCTTGATCCCTCCTCGAGGAGGGAGAACAATTAGCTATTGCAACACAATCTTCCTAACCGTCACCGTATTGTTTTGTGGATCGATGAGGTGAACGAAATACAAACCGTTTCCTGACCAGGTGCTTAAATCAATGTAGAATTGAGGTTGATTGACAGCACTTTGAAAAACCTGTTGTCCGGCATTGTTTTCGATTTTAATGCTGTAACCCGCCATTGCAAGATAATTGCCATTATCAATCGTGATGTGATCACTTGCCGGATTTGGATAAATCAAAATGGTGTTTTCGTTGTTTGGTGCCGGTAAACTCAAGGTTGTGTTGATTACAAGTGTATCGGTAACAGTAGTTAGAAGGGTATCATTAATGGTTACTATGGTTGTATCTGTTACAGTTACATAAGTAGTGTCATAAATAGTTGCAGATTGGGAATTAAACCAAATTGTATCCGTACAATTCCCGTCTGTAACCCATATGTATGGCAAAGTTGTGGGATTGACTGTTAATGAATTTCCTGTTGCGCCAGTTGACCAAGTATAGTTAATACTTGTAGTAAATGGGTTGAGTAATAATCCTGCGCTATTACCACCATTAGTCATTACAGGCCAAGATGATGCGGTTGTATTTGGTTTTATCCAAAATTCAATAGTGCTATTTGTCGTTGGGGTCGAAAAAATGAAATCAGTATGCGAAGAGGTGCCATTGTATTGTAAACAATTTCCAAAAATACCATTAGACCAAGAGGCATTCGTTGTTCCATTATTGCCAACAGTGCCATTGACGGTAGTTCCTGAACTTTGGTTAAAGTGCCATAAACCAATAGTATTTGCGTCGCTGGTAAACGCTGAACTTGAATTATAATAGTTAGATATTTCTGCTGCTGTTCTAACTGAATTAGAAATTCTTACTTCATCAATATAACCATTAAAATAGTTTGAATAACTGCCACCGAATAATTGAGCACCAAGAATTAATTTAGACCATGAATATGAAATATTTGCATAGCTACCTGTAAAAATAGTTTGCCCATTTAAATATAAATTACAAGCGTTTGTTGAAGACTTGGTCAAAGCAACGTATGACCACTGATTAAGTGGTAAACTCACATTTACATTAGTTCCAGCATTATTTGGCGGATTATTATTATTCACACAAGGTAGATGAAATCCTTGTAGAGTTTGTGTGCCGCTCGGAACACTAAATGTTGCCGAATTGATTAAGTCGCAATTGTTTTGCGCCAAACTTGCAGCAGTCAATCCTAGCGTTGCTAATGCGGTTAAAAGTAAACTTTTTGTTTTCATTTTCAATTTTTCTGACAAACTTCACTTTTTTTGTTTTGGTTAACAATGAGTTCAACACATTTCTTATGTGATTATAGAATAATTATTACATTTGAAAAATGAAACTTCACGAGAAAATAAAACACTTCCGGGAACTTAAAAAACTTTCTCAAGAAAATGTAGCTTATGAATTGGGATTAAATCAATCTCAGTATTCTAGAAGGGAAAATGGAAATATCAAATTCAATTCAGACGAGATTAGTAAATTGAGCCAGGTGTTGGAGGTTAGTATGACTGATTTATTTACAGACGAGTCTACTATTTTCAATAACAATAATCAAAAAGGTGGTTTCTTTGGTCAAAACATTAATATTCCAACTGAATTAATTGAGCAATATGAGTTGCGTCTTAGAGAAAAAGATGAGCTGATTAAATCATTGAAAGAAACGATTGAGTTAATGAAAAAGTCTAGCAAATGATTCAAATGCTCTTTGGTTAACAAACGCCTATTACGGAAATAATTTTTTAAAAATAACGCTATCGATTAATCATTTTTTGATTCTTTTAATTGAATCAGCTTTTCTTGTTCTTTCATTTAAGAAATTACCCCATTCTCAATCTCAGCATCCAAATAACCCTGAACTACATCGATTGCATTATCAATGAAATCGCTCAAGGCAGTTATGAAGGTGCCTTCTTGCGCCAA
>JBIIVA010000079.1:0-10546 GCA_044339705.1 Crocinitomicaceae bacterium | reverse complement strand
AGGTTACTGATTTAGTTGCAAATACCGTATTCAATGTCACTTATTTGAAAAATGGAGTCGCAACAGATACAATAGCATATACAACTTCAGCTAACGGAGAAATAACAATTGACAGTTTAACAATAGGCGGATATTCGGAAGTTACCTTTTTAATTAACGGTTGTGAAATTAAATCTCCTGAAACCTTTTCATTAATCAACCCTACTCTTTATCCAAATTTCAACTTAATTCAAGTATTGTGTGAAAACTCAATCGCCCCAGCATTAGTCAATACATCTACCAATGGAATAAGCGGTTCTTGGTCGCCAAGCTCTATAGACTCAAATATTCCTGGAACTTTTGAATATACATTTTCACCAGGTGCAGGACAGTGTGCTGTTGACACAACAATCAGTGTTACCATTACGGACAAAATTTTTCCACTTTTTGATTCCATCCCCAATATTTGCCAATATTCAGTGGCTCCATTATTGGACAGTATTTCAACTAATGGAATTACAGGAATTTGGAATCCATCGATAATTGATACCATATCGACAGGTCCAACCATTTATATCTTTACTCCAATTGGGAATCTTTGTGCTGCTAACGATACCATTACTGTTATAGTGGATTCATTAATTACTCCGGAGTTTAATCCCATTTCAAATCTTTGTCAAAATACCACTGCTCCCACATTAGCTCAATTATCAACGAATGGAGTATCTGGAACTTGGCAGCCAAGCGTAATAAATACAAGTACTGCAGGATCAACTATTCATACATTTACTCCGAGTACAGCACATTGTTATACTGATGCAACCCTAAATGTCACTGTTGATCCAGAGATTACACCACAATTTGATCAAGTTTCTGATATTTGTGAAAATTCAAATTCACCCATTTTACCTAATAACTCAATTAACGGAATTAGTGGATCTTGGTCTCCATCCGTTGTAGACTCAAGTGCAATCGGATCAACAACCTACTTTTTTACACCTACTTCGGGGCAATGTGCCTCAATTTCGTCATTAACAGTTAATGTGCTGCCTAAAGTTGCTAGTTTATTTGACTCTATTCCTGATATTTGTCAAAATACTTTGGCTCCATTATTAGACAGCATCTCAATTAATGGAATTACAGGAGAATGGTTTCCTGCAATAATAAATACCTTGGATTCTGGTGTCGTAACCTATGAATTCACTCCTGATTTTGAGCTTTGTGCAACGAATGCAATTTTAACAGTTACAATTTTGTCAGAGGACAATGCCATTTGTAACCTAGAAATTGAGATTCCGGAAGCCTTTACACCAAATAATAACAATTCGAATGATTTCTTCGAAATCAAAGGAATTCAAAACTATTCGAATAATCAACTTACTGTTTATAATCGATGGGGTAATGAAGTTTACTTTAAATCGGGTTATAACAATGATTGGGATGGCACGGCAAATCGAGGTTTAGTTGTTGGTGATGAAAAATTACCAACGTCAACTTATTATTATATCCTTGATTTGAACGGTGACGGAAAGACGATTTACAAGGGCTATGTTTATCTCGAAAGATAAATTCAGAATTATAAATAAAATAAAAGTTGATCTCAATCTCTTTGGCTTAAATCAAAATCAATTAAATGAAAAAATCTCTTATAAATGAAAGTAAATAGATTAGTTTTTAAAATATTCTTTTTTTCCATTTTTGCAGGAAAATTGTATGCGCAGCAAGATCCGCATTTTACTCAATATTTTGATAATGCGTTGTTTGTGAATCCTGCCTATGCCGGAAGCACTGGTTTTCTTACTGCAACAGGAATTCATCGGGAGCAATGGGTAGGGTTCGATGGTAGACCAAGATCATCAACTTTCAGCTTGCATTCCCCCCTTTCATACGAGTCTATTGGATTAGGATTCACTGCCGTAAGAGATGTCATAGGGCCTATTTCTCAAACTATTTTATACGGGGACTTTTCTTATTCATTAAAACTAAATGAGAAATCGAAGTTAGCATTTGGATTGAAAGCAGGAATGAATGTGATGAACGTTCAAACGGCTAACTTGAAAACAACTGAACCCAACGACGTAAATTTAATAAACAATACGAGAAATAGTATAAATCCAAATTTTGGATTCGGAATTTATTACCATAACCCCAAATTTTTCGTTGGTCTAAGTTCACCACGATTAATAGAACATTCGATTGATGGATCCGAAAATAACCGAGAGAAGAGACATTATTTTGGAATTATAGGTGGCGTTTTTTCTGTATCTCCAGATTGGAAAATAAGACCAACCTCTCAAATAAAAACGACCATTGGCGCCCCGATTAGCATTGATATGTCTGTAACTGGAATTTATCAAGATCGTTTGTGGTTTGGTTCCATGTATCGTTTAAAGAGCGCAATCGGTGTTTTTACTCAGTTTCAAATTAATTCGCAATTTAGGGTAGGTTTAGCATCAGATTTCTCAACTTCAAAAATTAGATCATATAACGTTGGGACATTCGAACTTCTTCTATCTTATGATTTTATATTCCAAAAGAATGGGATTCGGTCACCTCGATATTTTTAATTTTATAATTTCTGTATGAGAAATAGTATATTCCTTTTATCACTAAACTTTCTTTTTATTACTCTTTCTATTGCTCAGGAATCAAAGCTAAGAAAAGCAGATATATATTTTGAAAAGTTGTCCTATAAAACAGCATCAAGGTACTATAGTGAGTTACTAAATAGTTCCCTAGATAATCCGCAAATGAAGGCAAAATTGGCTTTCTGTTATTATCAAATGGGTGATTTATTGAATTCTGAAAAATATTATTCCGATGCTATTAATCAAGGACAAGTTGACGGAGATAATTATTTTTATTTCGCTCAAGTATTGAAGCAGCTTGGCAAGAATCAGGAAAGTGACCGAGCCATGGACATTTTTGCATCAAAACTTCCAAATGACAAGCGGTCAAAATCCTTTTTAAGTAATAGAGATTATTTGAATAAAATAAATAATCAGGAAGCTCATTTTACCATTCAAAATACCGCAATTAATTCAGAATTTTCTGATTTTGGAGGCTATCAATCCGATGCAGAAAATACCTTGTACTTTTTGTCTTCGAGAAAGAAATCTTTAATACAAAGAGACTGGATGTGGAATGGACAGGGTTTTTTGGATTTATTTTTTGTTGATTCATCAAAAAATTTAAAACCACAATTATTCAAAAAGGTTTCATCCAAATTTCACGAAGGTCCAATCTGTTTTTCTCCAGATAAATCGAGGGTTTACATTACAAAAAATAATATTTATAAAGTCAAGAATGACAAAGAACAAAGTGGTATCCGAAATATCAGGCTTGTTATTGCCGATGTGGACTCTACTGGAAATTGGATTAACCTGCGCGAGTCTTCTTTGAACTCGAATGATTTCTCCATTGGACACCCAACAATTTCAGCCGACGGAAAAACAATTTATTTTGTCTCTGATATGCCAGGAGGGTATGGAGGTGCGGATTTGTATATGGCAAATATCGATTCAACTGGTGATTTGGGAAAACCAATGAACTTAGGTAGTCTCATCAATACGGAAGGACAAGAGATGTTTCCTTGGGTAAGTTCAGATGGTTTATTGTATTTCTCTTCAAACGGTCACATTGGATTGGGGGGATTAGATGTTTTTGTTACACCAATTGATGCCGATAGAGAAGAATTTTCAGAGATTCGAAATGTTGGCAAACCTTTGAACAGCCACTTTGACGATTTTGCACTAATCTTTAATCGTGATGGAGAAACGGGTTACTTTTCTTCAAATCGTACTGGAGGAAAAGGGAATGATGATATTTACGGTTTGAATTTGATTAAGCCGTTTGTATTCAAAATGAACTTGAAAGGAGTTGTTATTGATGATCAAACTCAATTAGCTTTATCCGGTTCTACCGTTTTCTTAATGGATGAAAATCAATCTTTAATTGATTCGTTGGTTGCTGACCAATTCGGATCTTTTTCTTTTGATGTAAAGCCTTATAAGACATATACGATTATTGCAAAAAGTTTCGATTACTCAAATGGTAAACAAGATATTTTTATGAATGCTTCGAAAGGAAAAACAATTGATCTAATTGTAGAGCTAACGAAAATTCCTAAAATTGGTTTAATCGGAACGATTAGAGACACAAAGACCAATCTCTTTTTAGAGGATGTTTCAATTATTATCAAGGATAAAACATCGAAACAAGAAATATTTAATGGGAAAACCGGTCAAAATGGTGATTTTTTAACAGAATTATCTAAAAATAGAATTAATGATCATTTAAATTTCGTTATTACCATTTCAAAAACTGGCTATCTCACAAAAGAAATAGATTTTGTATATAGAATAGAAAAAGCTGGCCTTATAAACATAAGCGAAATGCTTGATATTTCAATTGGAAAAGTTGATTTAGGAATCGATTTAGCAAAGCTTATTGAAATTAAACCAATATATTTCGATAAAGGTAAGTTTATAATTCGCAAAGATGCCGCAATCGAATTGGATAAAATCGTTAAAATAATGAATGAATATCCAACTATGGAATTAGAGTTAGGTTCACATACAGATTGTCGTTCTAGTATTGCATCCAATTTGAAATTGTCTGATAATCGAGCTAAAGCATCGGCGGCATACATTAAAAAAAGAATAACAAATCCGCAACGAATCTATGGAAAAGGTTTCGGCGAGAGTAGACTAATCGTTGATTGTCCTTGTGAAGGTAAAATTAAATCAAATTGTTCAGAGGAAGATCATCAAAAAAATAGAAGAACTGAATTTATTGTTATCAAAATCTAATTATGACGATTCTAGGTTTGACTAAATAGGGTTCTTTTAGCCTGCTTACAACGGCTATGTAATGTTCTGACTACAATGGAAATCATTGACATAAACTGGAAAAACCGCTCATAGTGACCTCATAGATAAACCCACTATACAGTATTAAAAGTACGGTAAGAATAAATTAAATAAATGTGTGGAAAATGCGAGGAAAGAAAAAGGCTAAACTGTTTATTTACAAAATTTAGCCTTTAAAAAAGTGCCCACGACTGGATTCGAACCAGCACACCTGTTGGCACCACCCCCTCAAGATGGCGTGTCTACCAATTTCACCACGTGGGCATTTTTATTTTTAACCTACGTGTGTAACATCCCAAAAACAATCGGTATCACCACGTGGGTTTGTAGAGGGCAAAGATAATTTTTTCAAAGAACACTTTGTATGAAACTCAAAAATAATTGCTTCCAAAAATTACACTCGAAATAATTTTAACTTAATTTTAGCCAAATTTTATTAAATGTCAGATTCTTCTCACAAAATATCTCTAGCTGGGGTTTTAATTACCACAGGAATTGTATTTGGAGATATTGGGACATCTCCTTTGTACGTTTTTCAAGCTATTACAGGAGGAGGTAAACATATTTCGCCCGATTTTATTTTAGGAGCCCTTTCTTGTGTAATCTGGACGTTAATTTTATTAGCTACAGTTAAATACATCTATTTCGCTCTAAATGCAGACAACAATGGGGAAGGTGGAATATTCGCCTTGTTTGCTTTACTCAAAAAAAGGCGAATTAAATGGGTGATTATCCCAGCATTAATAGGATGCGCAACGCTTTTGGCTGACGGATTTATTACACCAGCAATTTCCATTTCATCTGCAGTGGAGGGTTTGAGTAATATAAACCCCGATTTACCAATAATCCCAATCGTGGTATCAATTATTGTTTTGTTATTTACCATACAGCAGTTTGGAACGGCAGCAATTGGAAAATTCTTTGGCCCTATCATGTTTATCTGGTTTATTTTTCTGGGTTACTTAGGATTGTATAACATCGTTAAAAACCCTGAGGTTTTACATGCTTTAAATCCCTATTATGCTTATAACCTCGTTACAAATGTGGATGGAGGATTCGCTGTGCTTGGTTCCGTATTTCTTTGTACGACAGGTGCCGAGGCTTTATATTCTGACTTAGGACATTGTGGAAAAGGAAACATTCGAATTAGTTGGAGTTTTGTATCTATTTTACTGGTTATTAATTACTTCGGTCAATCAGCTCTTTGTCTATCAGATGGGTTTAAATTGGGGTCACATGAAACTGTTTTTTATTCAATGGTTCCTAAAAATCTTCTTCCATTCGCAGTAGGAATTGCGACAGCGGCAACGATAATTGCTTCCCAAGCATTAATCACAGGAGTGTTTACCTTAATGAATGAGGCAATCAAATTAAAATTATGGACAAACCTAAAAGTTAAATATCCAAGTAATCATAAAGGTCAAATATACATTCCATTTATTAATTGGTTTACAATGGCGGGTTGTCTATTGGTTATTTTAATTTTCCGCAGATCGAGTGAAATGGAGCATACCTATGGTCTAGCCATAACAATTGATATGGTTATGACTTCGATTTTACTCGGATTTTTACTTATGCTGAAATACCCCAAAGCAAAGGCATTTTACATATTAATATTTGCCATTTTTCTTGCCATTGAGGGGGTGTTTTTGTTGTCTAATCTTGGAAAAGTAGTTTCAGGAGGTTGGTTTACCTTAATCTTGGCAAGTTCATTTTTCACCCTCTTATTTTTATATTACAAAGCACGCCAGTTGAGAACGAGCATTACGGAATACATTTCAATGGAGGAAGTAAAACCGCTAATTATGGCCGTAAAAAATGATCCCGAAATCAACTTTGAAGCGACTAATTTAGTCTTCCCTACCCGAAGTGATTCGTGTAAAAAATTGGATTTAACGGTTTATCACTCCCTTTTCATGAAGAAACCAAGAAAGGCTGATGTGATTTGGTTTTTACATTTGGATATATTAAACGAACCTTGGGGGGTGCATTATTCAGTGAATGAGGTTATTGATAAATCGTGTTATTATGTTAGCCTCCAATTAGGATTCAAGGAAGAACATCGCATTGAATACATGATGCGAAAAATCCATTGTCACATGGTAGAAAAAGGTGAATTGTCAGGAGAAACTATATTTAAATCGCTTCGTGGGAAAATTGATGATATAGACTTTAAATTTGTTGTATTGAACTCACGCGTTTCAATGGACAATGCTCTAACCTCTTTCCAACAAATCTGCGTAAAAGCCTATCGTTTTGTTAAAGCCACAGGCCTCAAACCGGCAGAGGATTTTGGGTTAGATAAAACAAATGTTATCGTAGATTATATTCCAATTTCTGTCACCGCGCAAGTTGATCAAGAAATGACCGAAGATTTTGAGGATTACTCAGAACAAGAGAAAAAATAGGTTTATTGGAGTTCCGCAAATAAATTCGAACAAATCTAATATTCATTCAAAAGCCTCTTTTATTCATTTAATTAGTGTAAATTTTCAAGTAACTGAAACTTTCTTGAAAAAAAACGTCTTATAGTAAACCTTTGGACGTTAAATGCGTTAAATGAAAAAAATTTGTCATGAGGCAATTAAAAATAGCAAAACAAGTAACCAATCGCGAAACGGCATCACTTGACAAGTATCTTCAAGAAATTGGTCGCGTAGATCTTATTACGGCAGATGAGGAGGTAGAACTTGCTCGTAGAATTCGTCAAGGTGATCGCGCTGCATTAGAACGGTTAACCAAGGCCAACTTGAGATTCGTTGTCTCGGTTTCAAAACAATATCAAAACCAAGGACTGGCTCTACCAGACTTAATTAATGAAGGTAATGTAGGTTTGATTAAGGCTGCCGAGCGATTCGATGAAACACGTGGATTCAAATTCATTTCTTATGCCGTTTGGTGGATACGTCAATCGATTCTTCAAGCATTGGCAGAACAAGCAAGAATTGTGCGTTTACCACTTAACAAGATTGGAAATATCAACAAAATTAATCGTGCTTACTCAGAACTAGAACAAAAATTGGAGCGACCGCCTTCTGCGGATGAATTAGCTGAATTTTTAAACTGTTCGACTGAAGAAGTGAAACAATCGTTAGCTCAAAATGGAAGACACGTTTCCATGGATGCACCACTCGTTGAAGGGGATGAATCATCATCCAGTATGTATGATGTGATGGTTGGAGATTCCCTTCCTAGTCCTGAAACTAATTTAGTTTTGGAATCCTTGCGAAGTGATATCCGTCGGTCATTGACTTCTTTAACAAGTCGTGAGAGTGAAGTAGTGAGTATGTTTTATGGTTTAGAAGGCAAAACTCCTATGTCATTAGAAGAGATTGGAGTTAAATTCGATTTAACGCGTGAACGTGTTCGACAAATTAAAGAAAAAGCAATACGAAGATTGAAACAAACTTCTAAAAATAGAGCGTTGAAAAGTTATTTGGGTTAAATTCGGAGCGGATCAGCAACCACCACCACCATACCACTCTGTTGGTTAGCTTTGAATGAAATTCATGAAGGAGTGCAGCAATGCGCTCCTTTACTTTTTTACCAAATTATTAAAATATTTGCATCTCCAATTTATTGATGTTGAGTACACGCGAATTAGAGAAGCTATTTTCAATCCCAATTCAATTTGGGTTTAAAAAATTGGAAATAAAAACTTCAACCTTTGTTTTTAATTTTGTGGGGTGATAACTTCAATTAACTCAAAGTCTGCCGATTTCTTTGAACAAGTGTATGCTGTTGTTCGACTAATTCCTTTCGGACGAGTGACGACCTACGGAGCAATTGCAAATTATTTGGGAGCTAAAAAGTCCTCCAGAATGGTCGGATGGGCGATGAATGCATCACATCAAATACCTGACATTCCTGCTCATCGAGTTGTAAATAGAAATGGGTTGTTAACTGGAAAAATGCACTTCAATTCACCGAATCAGATGCAAGAACTGCTAGAAGCGGAAAATGTTCCTGTAGAGAACGACCAGGTTATGGATTTCAAAAAGCATTTCTGGGATCCCAATTTGGAATTGATTTAAATTCTTCTCTTACTTTTTTTGCCGAAGCAGAAATTAGGTTTCTCTCCAGGGAGGAAGTTGGATTAACATTCCCGATTTTATTAACGCAACGTATCAAATGCGCCTTCGATGTGTTCAATTTCAGTTCGAAATGAATTGTGAACGATAGAAATGATATCGAAACGAACATCCATGTCAATTTGATTGGATTGAACATAATGGTCAGCAACTTTAATGATTTGTTTCTGTTTAGACTTCGTTACCGCTCGCCAAGGTTCACCAATTTCTGCCGTTTGTCTTGTTTTTACTTCAACAATGATTAATTCATTTCCATATTTGGCGACGATATCAATTTCATTTTTTTGAAAGCGGTAATTTCGTTCAACTATTTGAAATCCTTTTTTTTGAAGAAATCCAACCGCATATTCTTCTCCCCAATTGCCTAATTCATCTTTTGTCATAATTGGTTTTTACTTTAAGTTACAAAAAATTGCGCGTATTTCAATTCTATTATGCTTTCTGAAAAGTATCTTTGATGAAAAATGTCGAAAATTCTCATCAAAAATATCAAGGGACTTGTTCAAGTAGGACAAGACTTGCCAAACGTTAGAAAGGGAAAAGACATGCAATCGTTACCGATTCTTGAGAATGCTTTTTTGGCTTTGGAAGACGGCGAAGTAATTGCCTATGGTTTGATGGAGGATTGGGAAGGAATTACCGATTGGCGCGATTTGGAAATTGTTGATGCCGATGGTTGTTTCGTTCTTCCGGCTTTTTGTGATTCACACACACATACGGTTTTTGCGAAAACGAGAGAAGAAGAATTTGTGGATCGCATTCATGGTTTAACATATGAAGAAATTGCATTGAAAGGTGGGGGAATTTTAAACTCCGCTCGGCGCCTAGCTGAATTGTCAGAAGACGATTTAGTGGAACAAACTCAAAAACGGATTAAAAAAATGATTGCCATTGGAACGGGAGCCATTGAAATGAAATCTGGCTATGGCCTGAGTGTTGAAACTGAATTGAAAATGCTTCGCGTGATCAAAAGATTGAAAGAAACAAATTCCATTTCCATCAAAGCGACTTTCTTGGGAGCGCATGCTTTTCCTATAGAATACAAACAAAACCATCGCGGCTACATTGATTTAATTATCAATGAAATGCTTCCACAAATCGAAAAAGAAGGATTGGCGGATTACATCGATGTGTTTTGTGAACGCAATTACTTTTCAGTGGAAGAAATGGAAGAAATCTTGCTTGCTGGAAAAAGGCATGGGTTAAAACCAAAAGTTCATGTCAATCAATTTTCAGCCATGGGAGGTGTGGCGAAAGCAGTGGAATTAGGCGCACTTTCCGTTGATCACCTCGAGGAAATAACAGATGCCGATATCCAAGCGCTAAAAAACTCGAGTTGCATGCCGGTTATTCTTCCTGGCTGTTCGCATTTCCTTGGAATTCCATTTGGAGATGCCCGAAGAATGATAGATGCGGATTTACCTGTCGCTTTGGCAAGTGATTTCAATCCAGGTTCTACACCTAATTACAATCTATTTTCGATCTGGTCGTTGGCTTGTATCAAAATGAAAATGACTCCCGAAGAAGCGTTGAATGCATTAACAATTAACGCGGCTTTTGCCATGGATTTGAGTGAAACGCATGGTAAAATTTGTCTCGGCAGTA
>JBIIVA010000078.1:0-10556 GCA_044339705.1 Crocinitomicaceae bacterium | reverse complement strand
GCGTTTCAAAAATCGAGATGCACGTTTTTTCCAGAAAACAACTCGAAAACCTTGCGCTTGTAATCTCAATTACTGCTTTATATTTCTATAAATCAATAGGTTCGAGTTTTTCAGCAAGCCCTAATTATTGGCGAATCGGTTTTGAGATTAGATGTTCATTTCATTAGAACAAATAATTAAATTGAGTGGCATAAAATCCGGGGTTTTAGAAATTTGATTGCATACGATTATTTTGGAATAGATATCGAGGAAGTTTGGGATATTATTCAAAATAAAATCCCTGATTTAAAGCAATTTATTTCCAGCCTAAAATAGTTCGTTTTCCAAATGCGCGAATGTGAATGCACCCATGATCACCGCCACGAATGGTTCGAGCCATTATTGTCAGGATTGAATTTCAACGAGCAATGGGAGGAGGAGCTGGGTAGAAGGCTGGGTTAATTTTATCTAAATTCTTCAAAATCTCTGTCAAAAACTCATAGAGTTTGGAAAAGGCAAGCCCGGCCTGTCCGGCAGACAGGTATCGTTTTCCTAGATCTTTCTCTAAGTACCGAATAGGTATAATTTCTTTTTGATAAGAATTAGAAATTTGTCGTGGGCCGTTTTACGTGTTTTGACGTTTTGGTTTTTATCGTGTTTTGAATTGTTCTCAAAACATAATTGAAAAGAGTATTTTTGATTAAACTAATTGGAAAAGCAATAGCTCATGAAATTAAAATCTAATTCAATTAATAATTTAACTTTGTATCATGTCAGAGGATTTCGAGCATGAAATTGCCGTAATTGGAGGAGGTAGTTGGGCAACTGCTTTGGTTAAACTTTTATGCAATAACGAAGAAAAAATCGGTTGGTGGATGCGAAACGAAGAAGCTGTCAACCATATAAAAAACTACCAGCACAATCCTAGGTATTTACAATCTGTTCAGTTTAATTTAAATCAACTAAACCTGAGCACAGACTTAAAGAAAATTATTTCTGATGCAAAAGTCATTGTAATCGCCACGCCTGCAGCATTTTTAGTTCCGATTTTCGAGAAATTACCTTTTGATTTATTAAAAGAAAAAATCGTTTTTTCAGCGGTAAAGGGAATCATTCCAGAATATAACTCGATTCCTGCAAAATACATTCACAAAACCTTCGGAACACCCTATAATCAAATTGGAATCATTTGCGGACCATGTCACGCTGAGGAAGTAGCTCTCGAACGTCTTTCCTATCTTACTATTGGATGTTCGGATGAGGAAATTGCTACTCAAATGGCAGCCAAATTGGCTTGTCGTTACATCAAAACAACCACGAGCGATGACCTTTTTGGAACCGAATTATCAGCTGTTCTGAAAAATGTTTATGCTTTGGTGGCGGGAATTTGTCATGGCTTAGGCTATGGCGATAATTTTCAAGCCGTGTTAATTTCTAATGCCATTCAAGAGATTGAGCGATTCATAGACGTTGTTAGTCCCGTTCACCGCGATACGAAATCAAGTGCCTACTTGGGAGATCTTTTAGTTACAGCATACTCAAACTTTTCGCGGAATAGAACTTTCGGTTTTATGATTGGAAAAGGTTATTCAGTGAAATCTGCTCAATTGGAAATGAATATGATTGCTGAAGGATATTTTGCAACGAAATGTCTCATTGAAATCAATAAAAAATTCAATGTTGAAATGCCCATTTTAACGGCAGCGTACCATATTCTCTATGAAAAAATTTCCCCTATAATCGAAATAAAAATTCTTTCCGAAAAGCTCGCTTAATTTTATATTTTTGCGTCCAAATTTAAATTATGAAGGTTTTTAAATTTGGAGGTGCCTCCGTTAAAGATTCAGCAGCAGTAAAAAATGTAGCTCAGATCCTATCCTTGTTCGAAAAGCAAAAATTGATTGTTGTTGTTTCGGCAATGGGCAAGACAACTAATAAATTAGAGGAAGTTGTAGAGGCTTTGAAAAATGGTAATAATAAATTGTTTGTAGATTTAGTCAACGAATTGAGGGATTTCCACTACAACATTTTAGGGCAATTATTTCCTGAAAAACACTATGCTATCTACAACACGATCGATTCAACTTTTGAAAAATTAGAACAGAAATTTGAAACGGGTTTTTCTGATAATTACAGTTTTGAATACGATCAAATTGTTTCACTCGGCGAACTACTTTCATCACAAATTCTTACCTCATTTCTAACCGAAAATGGCTTTTCAGTGAAATGGATAGATGCCCGAAAAATAATTCGAACGGATAATACGTATCAGGAGGGGAATGTTGACTGGAAAAAAACAGAGGAATTTGTTCATTCAAAATTAATGGGGCAATTTGAAACAAATAACATTCTACTAACTCAAGGTTTCATAGGTCATACACCGGAAGGATTCACAACCACATTAGGTAGAGAAGGATCCGATTATACAGCCGGGATTTTAGCCTACTGTTCGAATGCTGAGTCAGTAACCATTTGGAAAGATGTACCAGGTATGCTTAATGCAGATCCGAAATACTTTGATGAAACGATAAAATTGGACGAAATTTCATTCAAAGAGGCTATTGAACTGGCTTATTACGGCGCAACAGTTATTCACCCAAAAACAATAAAGCCTCTACAAAACAAGGAAATTCCTCTTTACGTTAAATCCTTTATTGAGCCCGAGAAAGATGGAACGATTATTCAATCTTCAACGAAAAAAGATCATTTGATTCCTTCCTATATTTTTAAAGTGAATCAAATTTTAATTTCGTTAACACCAAAAGATTTTTCATTTATTGTAGAAGAGAATTTAAGCGAAATTTTCCGTCTTTTAGCCCTGGCAAATGCCAAAATAAATATCATGCAAAATTCGGCTGTCAGCTTTTATTTCTTATTGGATGAGAAGAAAACAGACATCAATCAATTGTTGGAGTTATTTGATGGGAAATACATTTTAAAGTATAATCAGGGGCTAGAATTAGTTACCATACGCCATTACAATCAAGAAACAATTGACAAGGTTATTGATGGAAAGGAAATTATGTTGCAACAAAAAACACAACAGACAGCTCGTATCGTGATGAAAGATTTAGGATAAATACCACTTTGTTGGTAGTAGAAATCACTAAACGTGTTCGTAATTTTGATGCATGCGGTTGACTTTGGATCAAATGAAAATAGGAGGAAAAGGTGTCATTTTGGAAGTAACTCCTTCACACATAAGCACGAAATTGTTAGAACTCGGATTTATTTCCGGGTCTGAGATTGAGGTTGTTTTTAAAGCACCGCTGAAAGACCCGATTGCAGTTGATTTAAATGGCTCAATGATATCATTGAGACTTGAAGAAGCATCAACGATTTTAATCGAAGAAAAGTTCCTTTCATAATTTCGTATTTTTGTGATTATCGAAATCTGAGACGATTCACATGAAAATAGCTCTACTTGGAAATCCAAATACCGGAAAAAGTTCAGTCTTTAATCTGCTGACCGGTTTACGTCAAACGATTGGTAATTTTCCCGGGGTTACAGTAGAAAAAAAATCAGGTTCCATTAACGTTAATGCAAATGAACATATTCTCACTGATTTCCCCGGAGTATACAGCATTTATCCGCGCACAAAAGACGAAGAGGTCGTTTTTGCCTCACTGACAAATTTACAAGGAACAGAATTTCCTGATTTAGCAATTTACGTAGCTGATTCGTCCAATTTAGAACGGAATCTGTTTTTTTTTACACAATTATATGACTTGAATATCCCGTTGATTTTGGTCTTGAATATGTGGGATGTTGCTTTAAAAAGAGGAATCGAAATTGATCTTGAGAAATTGCAAAAACGATTTCCTGACGTTCAAATTGTAACAGCGAACGCTCGCATAGGACTCGGAAAAAACAGAATTCTTAATGCCATAGGGAATTTCGAAACTAAAAATCGGAGTTGTCCAGTTATTTCAGATTACAAACCGGCACAAAAAGAAGATTTAAAAACACAATCTGAAGAAGCAAAGTTGCGGTTTCAAAAAATCAAAGAACTTGTTTTCGAAGTTGAACGAGTAAAAGAAATGAAAGGGGATCATTTCTCAAGAAAAATTGACAAGCTTCTTCTCCATCCGATTTTCGGTTACCTGATTTTTATTTCCGTTTTATTGGTGGTTTTCCAATTTATTTTTTCGTTTGCCTCAATTCCAATGGATATAATTGATGGTGCATTCGTGTCACTTAGTAATTGGGTTTCTCAAATCATGCCCAGCGGAATGTTCACTGATTTAATAAGTCAAGGAGTAATCCCTGGAATCGGAGGTGTAATTGTTTTCATTCCGCAAATTGCGCTCTTGTTTTTTTTTATTTCGATTTTGGAGGAAACGGGATACCTAGCGCGCGTTGTGTTCATCATGGATCGAATCATGAGGCCCTTAGGTCTCAATGGAAAAAGTGTGGTTCCACTGATGTCTAGCGCAGCTTGCGCTATACCCGGAATCATGTCGGCGCGCACCATTGCAGATTGGAAAGAGCGAATGATTACTATTTTGGTAGCTCCTTTGATGAGTTGTAGCGCACGAATTCCTGTTTACACACTATTAATATCATTGGTGATTCCGAATCAGAAGACTTTCGGTATTTTCAATCTTCAGGGAATCGTACTTTTGGGACTATATTTGTTGGGGATTTTTACAGCAATTGTCGTTTCCTTGATTTTAAAACAGTTCATTGGAGTTAGAGAAAAAGGATTTTTATTATTGGAACTTCCGAGTTATCGTAATCCACGTTGGTCGAATGTGGGCATTAATATCGTCGAAAAAGTAAAAGTTTTCGTTTTGGATGCAGGAAAAATAATTCTTGCCATCTCGATTATCTTGTGGGCTTTAGCGACATTTGGACCATCCAATCAGATGAGGGATGCGGAGCAAAAGTTGATTCAATCGAAAGAATTCAAATCGCTCACAGAAATTGATAAACACCAGCAATTGGCTTCAATGAAACTCGAATCATCCTACATCGGAATCATGGGGAAAACCATCGAACCTATTATAAAACCGCTCGGCTTCGACTGGAAAATTGGGATTTCGCTCATCACATCGTTTGCTGCCAGAGAAGTTTTTGTTGGTTCCCTCGCAACTATTTATGCGGTTAACAATGATTCAGAGTCCCACTTAAAACTGATCGATAAAATGAAAAATGAAAAAAACAAGCAAGGTGAATTAGTTTACAATTTAGCTAGTGGAGTTTCACTCATGATTTTTTATGTTTTTGCTATGCAATGTATGGCAACTTTAGCAGTGGTTAAGCGCGAAACACAGTCATGGAAGTGGCCATTAATTCAACTTATCTATATGGGCGTTTTGGCTTATTTTGGATCATTTTTAACTTTCCAACTTTTGAGCTGAGGCTAATATAGAATTTTTATCTTTATCCTATGTTTCAAGAAATTTTAGTCGGAATAGTCATCTCCTTTGCCTCGATCTATTTTTTGAGAATCATTTGGATTAAATTTTTTAAAAAGGAATCTTCTTGCGATTCATGTGCAATGGGTAAATCGGTAAAGCAAACGCCTCAAAAATAAATCAACTTATGTCTGAATGTCAACTTTACAAGTATAATTCAAGCTTTTACGCGATTGAAAAAGATGAGGCAGAACATTTTGTGAATGACTTTGTAGAATCAGAAATTGATCCAGACTATGTTTCGTGGTTAAATTTCCATAGTTTATCCGACCAAGAGTCAATTGAAAAAATATGTTTAAAACTTGGTGTTGAAAAATTGTCAATCGAAAGTATCCATAAAACTATTCGAAGACCGAAAGTGGAAGAATATCCCGATTACATGTTTTTCAGTGTAAAATCAGCGCTTCCTGACGAGGAGAATTTATCCGCACTTCACGAAGAGCAAATAACGTTTATACTCGGTAAGAATTATCTCATATCGTTTCAAGAAAAAGCTTCGGATCATTTTTTGGATGTTCGAGATCGAATAGAAAAAGCAAGAGGTAAAATTCGTTCAAAAGGAACAGATTTTTTATTATTTCGAATGCTTGAGTCAATTATAGATAATTATTTTGAAGTCTTAGAAACAATAGCCGACAATATCGCTTTAATTGATGCAAAACTGCACGTTTCCGAAACTAAAAGTATTTTCAAGGAAATCGAAATAGAGAAAAGACGTCTAATCGAATTGAGAAAAATTGTTCAACCAATGCGAGATGTCACGATGCAATTGGAACACAGTGAAAGTAATCTACTTGATCGATCCAACTTTTATTATTTTTCAAATTTGAGGTCGGCTTGTATTAGTGCTTTAGAAGAAATAGATGCCAATAAGCAAATATTAGAAGGAATGTCGAATCTATTCTATGCTGCTCAAGGACAACGCATGAATGAGATTATGAAAATGCTTACGGTTGTGAGTTCTTTATTTATTCCATTGACATTCATTGTTGGAGTTTACGGAATGAATTTCGAATTTATGCCCGAACTAAAATGGAAATCAGGGTATTTTATTGTCTGGGGCATTATGCTAATTGTAATTTTTGGAATGTTTATTTATTTCACAAAAAAAGGTTGGTTAAATCGCGAAAGGTTCTAAATTTTCTTTGTTAAGGATCTGTTAAAATAATTTTGGTTCGAATCTTGTTATTACCTTTGAATGATAAAAATGATAACCATGAAAAATTTATTCTTCTCTTTCGCTTTTATAATTGGAGCGACCTTAGTTTCACAAAAAGCTATAGCACAAATTGAAAAAGGTGCGAAAATTGAATTCAGTAAAGAAACACATGACTATGGAAACATTAAATATGATGGAGATCCGTATTGTACCTTTGAATTTAAAAACACGGGTGATGAGCCGTTGATTATTTCTAACGCAAAAGGTTCTTGTGGTTGTACTGTTCCTGAGTGGCCGAAGGAGCCAATCGCACCAGGAGCGAAAGGTTCAATACGAGTTAAATACGATACAAAAAGACCAGGTCCAATCAACAAAAGCGTAACAATCACGTCAAATGCGGTAAATGAGCCCAACAAAGTCATCCGAATCAAAGGAGAAGTTGGCCCCGCTCCTGAAGTAGGAACTCCAGTAAATAACTCAGGTGCACCAACCAACAATTAAGAAATAAAGAGATTATTATCACAAACCGCTCTGATAGAATTCACGAGCGGTTTTTTTATGACTTAATTTCTATTTGTGAAAAATCAACTGCGGAATTATTCCAGTTTAAATTAGTCCCAGGTCGAACTAACTGAATAGTTTGAAATCCTACTTTGTCAGCGGCTTGTAATTCTTCTATAATATCCGAAAGAAAAAGTATTCTACTCGGTTTGATGTTAATTATGCTCGCAATTTCGGTGTAGGTTTCAGTTTCGCGCTTCATTCCTGTTTTCGTGTCGAAATAATTGGAAAAATATGGAGTCAAATCCCCCTTAATGCTGTAACCAAAAATGAGCTTTTGAGCTTCCACGGAACCAGAAGAAAACACTCCCATTTTCAATCCCAGTTGATGCCATTTCTCCAATGCTTTCGGAACATCAGCATAAACGTGTCCTTTCAAAACACCTTGGTCATAACCAATTTTCCAAAGAAATCCCTGAAGTGTTTTTAGAGGCGTTATTTTTCGATCCTCTTCGCACCAAGAATGAAGTTTTTGAATAATCTCATCCGTTGATTGAAGTTCAATTCCTTCCTCCTTTAAAACTATTGCTTTGGTCTCTGCGAACGCATTTTCAACTTCCGCAATTACACTCAAATTCTTCAGTTCCCAAATATGCTCTCGGAAATACGGAAAAAGGACATCATAAACGAATGAAACAGATGTGGTTGTTCCTTCAATATCAGTTAAAATGTAATCGACTTTATCCAACACGAGAAGGGAATTTGAAATCGTGGAATTTTTGTTCGAGCCCCGATTCTGTGTAATGGGGAACCCATCCGCTCATGTCGATGAAAATTCGAATAGCTTTTACAAACGGATTTGATTCTCCTGCATCAAACCAGTGTTTTGTTCCTTCCGGAACGCTGATTAAATCTCCTCGCTCGCAAAGCAAATTAAAAACTGGTTCATTCTCTAAGTTAAACCAAAACAAACCTTTTCCATCTACAAAAAAACGAATTTCATCTTCGGTATGTGTATGTTCCGCAAGAAACTTATTGCGAATGGCTTCATAATTTTCTGTCAACGAATTTATGGAAATCACATCTGCAGTGAGGTAACCGCCATTTTGCATAAACGGATCCAAATCCTTCGAATAGGCACTCAGAATTTCTTGTTGCGTTGCCGTGTCTTCAAATTCAACATCACAATGCCATTGATCAAAGAAAATTCCACGACTCGTGAAAAATTTACGGATTTCAACCGCATCGGTAATTGTTAGGTTCTTTTCAGGAATGGATAAAATGGCCATATCGAGTTATTTAATCATTTTCAATTTACACTCACAAAGATAATCCAAGGTCTCCAAATGGCGCTTTGCCTCAAATAAACTTTTTCCCCATGCATACGTTCCGTGCTTACGAATAATGAAACAATGATTTGTTAATTGTGATCGTTTGTAAACTAGTTCTTTTTCAAAGAACGACATTTCCTGAGAATTATCTAAAATTGGAATACGAATCTGATTAAGATGTGTTGTTTGTCCCTCAAAACCTTTCTGAATTTCAAATCCTTCAAAAGTAATTTCCGATTTTTCTAGGGCAGAAATCGCAACCGGATTAACTCCATGGCTATGTAAAATTACTCTTGTTTCGGGAAACATTTCATAGATGAAACAGTGAATCATTGTCTCTGCTGATGGTCTAATGTTAATGAATTCATCGATTGCTTCTCCTTTCGAATTAATTTTAATAAAATCATCACTAGTAAATTCACTCTTATCCACACCGGATCGTGAAACCCAAATTTGATTTTTCTCATCTCTAAATGAATAATTGGTGGATGTTGCCGGCGACCAACCTATGGAATGATAGTTTCTAATTACTTGAGCAATTTCATCGTGCAGTGACATAGGTTTTTTTTAAGCAAATGTAAAACAAAAAGAGATTTCCATTGAATGATAATCTCTCATTTTGGTTTGTTGTTTAACCGTTCATTCAAAATATTGCGATGAGTTTTCTCTACCAATCGACAAACACATATTGTTACTGAAGTTGACAGTTTAAACAAATCCTAATCAAACAACTGCACAGGGGGAATCAATAAGAAATCTTCGACAGAAATACCATTGCCTCCTACTAAAAGTGATTTTTCAGGTGAATACATTTGTTTGAAAACAGACATCCCTTTTAAATTTGAAATTTTACCGCTTTTTATTTCTAATGAAATTATTCGATTATCTTTTTCTAAAACAAAATCTACTTCATCATTTCCCTCTCTCCAATAGTATAGTCGCATATTGTTCAAAAAGCAGGCATTAATTAAGTGAGCTCCTACAGCGGACTCAACAAGTCTTCCCCAAGTTTTTGGCTGAATTCGAATTTCTTCAAAAGTCAATCCTTGTTGTGCGCTCCACAAGGCCGTATTATTCACTTGAAATTTTGGTTTTGAAGCGCGTTTTCGAATGGTTGTTCCGGAAAATTTCTCCAATCCACTCAAGAGACCAGAATCTGAAAGCAATGATAAATAATGACTAAGTGTTGTCGTGTTGCCGGCATCCTGAAGTTCTCCAAGTAATTTATTAAAAGCAAGTATTTGTCCGGAATAAAGACAACCTAGCTCAAACAAACGTCTAAGCAACGCTGGTTTATCGATTCGCGACAACATCAATATATCTTTGGAAATGGTTGTCTCTATCAATGAATTTCGAATATAATTTTTCCAGCGAGTTTCATCTTCCACTAATGATGCGGCTCCAGGATATGCGCCAAAATATATGTATTGTTCAACAGAAAAATTGAATGCCTCTTTCATTTCGGAGAAAGCCCAATGAGTCATTGGAAAAATCTCAAATCTTCCGGCTAAAGACTCGGTTAATCCATTTTGAAGCAATAAACGCGAGGAACCTAGCAAAACTAATTTGATGTTTAACCCATTTCTAGTGTCTTCATCCCACATTTTTTTCACTACTTCACTCCAGTTTGATATTTTCTGGATTTCATCAATAACAATTAAAAATTCTTGCTGCTCTTGTTGTCTCATTTTCAAGCGAACAGATTCCCATAATTGCTCAATCCAAATGCTTTGAGATTCAATAATATTGTCGGCTGATTCAAAAACATGATTAATTTCAATAGTTCGCAATACGTTTAAAACGAGTGTTGTTTTACCAACCTGACGAGGGCCTAAAATGACTTGAATTAACTTTCTAGGCTCTTTTAATCTATTTTTAAGTAGTTTTTCTTGACTTCTAACTATCATATAAACAGTATTTTAAGACAAATATAAATAAAATACTCAATACAAAGAGATAAATTACTCAATATAAAGAGATAAAATACTCAATATAATGTGATAAATTACTCAATATTAATTTTTTAATTCTAAGTTTTAATATGATAGTTTCCAAACAAAAAGAGGCTACCATTAAATGATAACCTCTCTATTTGGTTTGTTGTTTGTTACTTGTTGAGCTGTTCTTTCACAATGGCTGCGATAATTTTTCCATCGGCTTTACCC
>JBIIVA010000260.1:0-2642 GCA_044339705.1 Crocinitomicaceae bacterium | reverse complement strand
TCATCCATTAAACTATTGTAAGGAATGAATCGACCTTTCTTTTGAACAATTTCTTTACCTGGAAAACGATAGATGAGCATTATGCTTTTTTATCAATTATCATAACCGTCAGTCTTCCTGTACAAATTAGGCGTTCTGTTCCTTCTTCGCGAATATCTACTTGCCAAAGGTGCGTTCTTTTTCCAGCATGAATAATTTTTCCTGTAGCAAGCACAAATCCTGATTTTATTCCGCCAATATGATTGCAGTTTATTTCCAGTCCAACCGGTTGTTGTCTTTCAAGATCAATTAGTAGGGTGGAACCCATCGAACCAATACTTTCAATTAAGGCTGCACTTGCTCCTCCGTGTAACAAACCCATCGGTTGCTGAGTTCGCGAATCAACGGGCATTCGTGATATTACATAATCTTTTCCAAGTTCAATGCACTCAATGCCCAATTGCTCCATCAACGTGTTTTTATTCATTTGGTTGATCCAATCAAGCGATACCTGTTTAAGTTCCATAGTGCAAATTTAATTCTTAAACGCCTCTGAAGACAAATTGTGCTGAAGTCGAGAGTCAAAATTTTAATTAAACGAGTTTTTTTAAAAAAATACTTGTCAGTTTTCAAAACATTACTACTTTTGCCCCGGAGAGTTGGCAGAGTGGTCGATTGCGGCGGTCTTGAAAACCGTTGAACCGCGAGGTTCCGGGGGTTCGAATCCCTCACTCTCCGCTGAAAAGATTTCAAAAGAAACCAAAACCCCGTAAAACGCTTGATTTTACGGGGTTTTTTGTTTTTTGGCATACCAAAAGAAATCAAAAAACGGATCAAGTCAAAAAGTGGATCAAGTCAAAAAGTTGGGGACTAGGCATAAATTTTAGATAATCTAAATAAAAAGGAAAAATTCAACATTTCTCACACCCCTAAAAATGAGATTAAAAGTTTAACCGGTATTTATTTTAGAAGTTAACATTGTAATTTTAGAATAAATTTAGTAATAATTCTCAGCTTTGATTTTCTGAACTTCAAACCATGGAAAATGGTCTTTCATCTGAAGATGCTGAAAAGAAATTAAAGGAATTTGGATATAATGAACTACCCGATTTAACATCTAAAACTTGGTTAGATTTATTTAAACAAATACTTCGTGAGCCAATGTTTATCTTGTTGATATCTAGTTCTTTTATTTATATGTTTATTGGTGATTATCGCGAAGGGATAATTTTGCTTTCCACGTTTTCTATAATCATCTTCATTACTTATTACCAAAACTTAAGAACTGAACAGGCGCTGCGGGCTTTGAGGAAATTATCCTCGCCAAAAGCAACCGTAATTCGAAATGGAATCCAAATAATTATTCCCGCTAGAGAATTGGTTCCGGATGATATTTTAATTCTCAATGAAGGAGACCGCATTCCTGCGGACGCATTTCTATTCGAAAATCAGCATTTAATGGTGGACGAATCCTTGTTGACCGGAGAATCTCTTCCAATTTCAAAGTCGTTAATTGAATCTGAAAATTTAGTTTTTGGAGGTACACTCGTTACACAAGGAAAGGGTAAGGCGAAAATTCTTTCAACCGGCAGAAATTCAAAGTTCGGACAGATAGGAGTAACATTAATTTCCATAAAAATGGAGCAAACACGATTACAAGTTGAAATGAAATTTTTAATTCGAAGGTTGTTTTTAATTGGTGTTGGAATTTCGATAGTCGTATTTATTGCGACTTATTTTACAAGGGGGAATTTAACTTCTTCGCTTTTAAATTCCATCGCAACTTCCATGGCTATTTTGCCAGAAGAATTCCCCGTGATTTTGACTGTTTTTCTCGCTTTAGGTTCATGGCGTTTATCAAAAAATAATGTACTAACCCAAACTCCGGTAGCGATTGAAAATTTAGGATCTACAACAGTTCTGTGTGCGGATAAGACTGGTACAATTACGCAAAATAAAATGGAGGTTGTTTCCATTATTTGTGAAAATAAAATAATTAACAAGGTTGATTTTCAAAAACAAAAAGCTATTATTTCTCAACTTTTGATCGTTAGTAATCAAGCATCAACTGAAAATTCTAAAGATCCGATGGAGCAGGCGATTCAATCGGTAAATGATTTGCTCAATGAAAATGATTTATTTACTGGAAAAAATGTCAAAAATTATCCCTTGAGTCAGGAATTATCCGTAATGACTAATGTTTACGAAACACAGGAGCACAGTGCATTTCAAGTTTCAGCGAAGGGTTCGCCTGAAGCAATTATGGAGTTATGTCAGCTTTCGAGTGATGAAAAAAAGACACATTTGAAATTGGTGCATGAACTAGCAGAGAAAGGCAATCGAATTATCGCTGTTGCCAGGGCAGAACATAGTGAGTCTCAGTTTCCCGAAACACAACATGGATTTGATTTTCAATTGCTTGGATTCTTGGGGTTGGAGGATCCTATACGTCCAGAAGTTCCAAGTGCGATCAAAGACTGTCAACAGGCAGGAATACGTGTTGTGATGATAACCGGAGACTTTCCAACCACTGCTAGAAGTATTGCAAACCAAATTGGGATGAATACTGAATATAAAATCATTACTGGCAAGGAGTTAGATGCGATGTCGGATCACGAATTAAAATCACGAATTCATGAAATCAACATCTTTGCTCGCGTTAT